>NZ_JAXGFT010000006.1:0-262639 GCF_041008785.1 Pseudophaeobacter sp. 1A16562
TGTTCTTTGATCATTCCGATGATCTGTGCTTCTGTAAAACGGCTCTTTCGCATCTGTTTGCTCCATCAAGAGGTTGAGCAAACTCTACATTAAAGTGCGGGAGATTTCGGGGGGCAGGTCAAGATCGAACAGTGGCGCGCTAACAGTCCTCACTCGCGCTTGGATTTTTTGGAAAATTGAACTGCAACAAAGGGCTCCGGAAAGCCGCGAGCCCTTTGTTTCGATCAAATGTAACGTGCGGTCAGCTGGCCGCAGTGCCGTCCGCGTTCGCCTTTGGCAGGTCCCAGAACAGGCCGGTCATGCAGCGCAGCGCGTCGCGGCAGACGGGTTTCAGAACATGTTCGTTCGGGGCGTGCTGCGAACATCCGCGATAGGAATGTGGCACCCAGACCGTCGGCAGTTCAAGGATATCGGCAAAGCTGTCGTTCGGCAGAGACCCCGCAAGGTTCGGCAGGATATGCGGCTTCTTGCCTGCGGTTTCGGTCAGTGAGCCGGACACGAAGGTCACCCAGGGGTGATCTGGGTCCAGGCGGGTTGCCCTGAAGAACCCGCGATCATGCGGGGTGACTGTGATGTTGTCAAAGCCGTGTTTGTCCAGATGGCGGCGCAGTGCGGGCAGGATGTCATCGGGATCAGTGCCCACCACATAGCGCAGCTGGCAGGTGGCGCGGGCGGTGGGGGCGATGGCATTGACTGGCGCTTCCGGCACGCCGCTGGTCATTGCAAGCACCGCGAAGGAGTTCCAGCCAAAGACCCGCTCGGCAGGGGTCAGCGAGGTCTCGCCCCAGTCGCTGTCGATCGCTGGGCCGCTGTCGCCCTCGAGCGGCAGACCGTCCAGCGCGGCGCGCACGGTGTCGGTCAGGCTGTCAGGGCGCCATTCCGGGATCTGGATCTGGCCGCGGCGGTCGCAGATGGAGGTGAGCGCATGGGCTAGGATCATCGCCGGGTCCGCCAGCAGGCCGCCCCAGTTGCCGGAGTGATGCGCACCCTCGCGCAGGTCGAGTTCAAGGTCGAAGCTGACACCGCCGCGCGAGCCCATGAACATGGTGGGGGTGTCGGGCTGCAGGCGCGGCCCGTCTGAGGCGATCAGAACGTCGGCCTTCAGACGGTCCTTCTGCGCGGTGAAGAATTCCGGCAGACCGGCAGAACCGGTTTCCTCGGACATTTCAATCACGATCTTGACGTTGAAGCCAAGGCTGCCGCGTTCGGCCAGTACGGCCTCCAGGGCGGCAATATTGACCAGATGCTGGCCCTTGTTGTCGGCGGTGCCGCGACCATAAAGCCGGTCGCCTTCCTCGACCAGAGTGAAGGGGCCAAGCCCTTCGCGCCACTGATCGGTCTGGGCGCGGATCACATCGCCATGGCCATAGGTCAGAACAGTGGTGAGCGCCGGATCCTCGATCCGTTCGCCGACCAGGAGCGGGCCACCGGCGGGATCGGGGTTCGGGAATATCTCGCTGGTAAAGCCGGAGGCGGTAAGCCGGGGCTCGATCACCTCGACAAGGTAGCGCATCAGCTCGGGCGCGGCCTCGAGGTTCTGGCTTTCGGTCGGGTAAGTGACCCAATGGGCCAGGTCGGATTGAAAGGTGCCTTCGTCAAAATAACTGCTGACACGGGAAATTGCGCCGTCGCGGCTGGTAGATGCGGTCATTTCTGCTCCACAGGTTCGGTAATGGCATCGCCCCAGGGCGACATGATTTCGGTGCAGCCGCTGTTGCGGCCTTCCTTGCGCTGAACGCCGGCCGGGCAGGCGAAGGCATAGGGGAAGACGGCGCGGCGGGTTGTGACCGTGTTGTGCTCGGCCTCAAGCGCGGCGATCACATCGGCGGGCAGGCTGTCGTCCGCGACCACGGTCTCCCCACCTGACACATCAATCCGGGGCTGGTGGAAAGCCTCGCCCACGTCCATGCCAAAGTCCGCCACAAAGGACGAAAGTTGCGCAACGGCCGAGACGATCTTGCGCCCGCCGGATGCGCCAAAGGCAAAGCGGCTGCCGCTTTCAGTCTCGCCCAGAACCGGGCAGACGTTCATCAGGCAGCGTTTACCGGGTGCCAGCGAGTTTGGTTTGCCCTGCTCGGGGTCGAACCACATGATGCCGTTGTTCATCAGCAATCCGGTCTGCGGCGACACCACGCGGGAGCCGAAGATCGACAGCAGCGTCTGGGTGTGGGACACCATGTTGCCGTGACGGTCCACCACCGAGAAATGCGTGGTGCAGCCGGGGGCATCCGGCGTTTCGCCATCATCGCCCATGCCTGACAGACGTTTGGCATAGGCCGCCTTCAGCGCGGCGGCATAGGCGGTATAGGCCTCTGCACCCGGTTGATCGCCGGGCGTCAGCGCCTCTTCGAGATGGGCAAAGGCATCGCGGAATGTCGGCCCCGCCGTCAGCCCCGGCATCACGTCGAAGCGTGCGTTGCGATAGGCAAAGGACAGCGGATCCAGGATCTCTGCATGATAGCTGGCAAGGTCTTCGACCGAGAGCGATCCGCCCTTGGCCTGCACGTCGGCGGCCATGGCAGCGGCGATGTCACCTTCGTAGAAATCCCGCGCTCCGGCCTCGGCCAGCTGCGACAGGGTGTCGGCCATCTTGGACATGTCGAGACGCTTGTCCGCGAGGCTGGTCCAGCCCGCGATGGTTGGCCATTGACCGTCTTCCAGGAACAGCGCCGCGGCGTCGGCGTCCTGCGCCAGCGCGCGGGTGGTCGAGGCTATGATCAGCGCCGCATACCAGTCCACCGCAAGCCCCTCGCGGCCAAGTGCGATGGCCGGTTGCAGCAGGTCCTTCCACGGCAGCTTGCCAAACCGCGCGTGGGCCTTGCCCACACCATCGACGGTGCCCGGCACCGCGATGGCGGTGGCGCCTTGCACGTTGCGGTCTTCGACGACCTTTTCCCAGGGGAAGAGATCGCCGGCCTTGCCTTCGCCGGACAGCGGATAATCGGCGACGTTCAACCCCTTAGGCGCGCGCATGCCGTAGTTGAGTGCATAGGCGCGCCCTTCGTCAGCGCGCCAGAGCATGGCGGCGCCGCCACCGGCCGGGCCGCTCATCCAGGGTTCGACCACCCCAATGGCAAAGGAGACAGCAACGGCCGCATCCACCGCGTCGCCGCCTGCGGCCAACACATCGGCCCCGATCCGGGCGGCGCGGCTGTGCTGGGCTGCGACGACGCCGTATTCGGTTTCGATCACCGTCTTGCGGGTCACCTGCGTCGAGGAGAGATTGGATATCATGTGAGTCTTCCTTTCTGTCCGATCAGGCCGCAGAGGTCTGGGCGCTGTCAAAGAGGTGGCATTCGACGCGGCCATCTTCGGTCGCAACGGTCTGCGGCGCAACCTGGCTGCATTGGGGCATTGCCTTGGCGCAGCGCGGGTGGAAATGGCAGCCTGATGGGGGCGCAATCGGGTTCGGGTAGGCCGCGCCCAGGTGCGTGTCCGGCACACCCTTGTTGGGATCCGGGGTCAGCACCGATTGCAGCAGCGCATCGGAATAGGGATGGCGGCTGCGGTCGAACAGACCTTCAACACTGGCTTCCTCGACGATCCGGCCGAGGTACATTACCGCCACCCGGTTCGCGAGGTGTTCCACCACCGCAAGGTTGTGACTGATGAACAGGTAGGTGAGGCCGAATTCACGGCGCAGATCTGCCAGCAAGTTCAAGATTTGCGACTGCACAGACACATCCAGCGCCGAGGTTGGCTCGTCACAGATGACGATCTCGGGCTTCATGATCAGCGCCCGGGCAATCGCCACCCGCTGCCGTTGACCGCCGGACATCTGGCTGGGGTAGGTATTCATCACCCGCGCGGGCAGGCCGACGATGTCCAGGATCTCGCGCACCGCCTTTTCCTGGCTGGCGCTGTCACCCACGTTGTGCACCCGCAGCGGCAAAGAGATGATGTCGTAGATGCTCTTGCGCGGATTGAGCGAGGAATAGGGATCCTGAAAGATCGGCTGGATCCGGCGGGCCAGTTCCGACCGGTTCTGGGCGCCGAGTTCCTTGCCATCCACCAGCACCTGACCCTCGGTAGGCTGTTCAAGGCCCAGCAGGATCTTGGCGAGGGTGGATTTGCCGCAGCCGGATTCCCCGACAAGGCCCAGAACCTCGCCGCGGCCGATCTTCAGCGACACGTCATTGACCGCCTTCAGCGGCTTGGGGGAGGAAAACATGCCCTGTTTGACCGAATAGGTCTTGGACACGTTGCGCAGTTCCAACACGGGAGTATCGCTCATGCGGGCACCTCTTCGGAGTTCTGGGCGTGGCCATCGGCGTGGACACAGCGGAAGTTGTGATCGGAACTGGCGTGTTCGCGCAGCGGGATCGGTTCGCGGCAGGCCGCGACTGCGTGATCGCAGCGGGTGCGGAAGGGGCAGCCGGTCACATCCCCAACCAGTGAAGGTACGATGCCGGGGATGGTGCCGAGTTCAGCGCCGCGTTCGGTCCTGCCGGGCACCGGGATGCAGCGCAACAGGCCACGGGTGTAGGGGTGCGCCGGGGATTCGAAGACGGCGGTGGCGGGGCCAGTCTCGACCAGCTCGCCCGCATACATCACCGCAACCTTGTCGGCAACGCGGGCCACCACGCCCAGGTCATGGGTGATGAGGATCATCGCCATTCCCAGTTCTTTTTGCAGATCGACCAGAAGCCGCAGGATCTGCGCCTGAATGGTCACGTCGAGCGCGGTTGTCGGCTCATCCGCGATGATCAGCTCAGGCTCACACATCAGCGCCATCGCGATCATCACCCGCTGCCGCAAGCCGCCCGAAAGCTGGTGCGGATATTGCGACAGGCGGCTTTCCGCGGCGGTGATGCCAACCTTTTCCAGGAGTTCCACCGCGCGGGCGCGGGCCTGATCCTTCGACACCGGCTTGTGCAGCAGCAGTGCCTCGGTAAGCTGGTCGCCGATGGTATAGGCCGGGTTGAGCGAGGTCATCGGCTCCTGAAAGATCATCGACATGCGAAGACCGCGCAGCTTGCGCATGCCGCGTTGGCTGGTCTTCATCAGGTCGATGCCGTCAAAGGACAGCTGATCCGCCTTGCGCGAGATCTTCTTGCCCAGAAGCCCCATGATCGCGAGCGAGGTCAGGGACTTGCCGGAGCCGCTTTCACCAACGATGCAGAGCGTTTCGCCCCGGTTGAGGTCGAAATCGATGCCGCGTACGGCGTGCAGGGTGCCGCCGCCGACGGGAATATCCAGCGTCAGGTTGCGGACAGAGAGTATCGGTGTGTCAGTCATGCCTGCCTCCCTCAGTTGCGGTTTTCAGGTGCGGTGACGTCGCGCAGACCATCACCCAGCAGGTTGATCGCCAGAACCAGCGCAAAGAGCACAAAGCCGGGGATCAGAACCAGCCAGGGTTCGAACAGCATCATCTGCTTGCCCTCGGAGACCATCAGGCCCCAGGAGGGCGTCGGCGGTTGCACGCCAAGACCCAGGAAGGACAGCGCCGCTTCGAGCAGGACGGCGTGGGCCATCTCTAGCGTCACGACAACGATCAGGTTGTTGACGATATTGGGCATGATTTCCGACATCACGATGCGGGTGTTGGAACAGCCGATGGCGCGGGCGGCGGCGACATATTCGCGGCCGCGCACCTGCAGGGTCGAGGAGCGCATCACCACGGCAAAGCGGTCCCAGAGCAAGAGACCCAGAACGAGGATCACCACGGTGAGCGAGCCGCCGAAGATCGCGACAACGGCCAGTGCCACCAGCACCACGGGCATCGCCAGACGTACGTTGATGAGGAAGGTCACCACCGCATCGACGCGGCCACCGAAATAGCCTGCGGCCACGCCCATGGCGGTGCCGATGAGGCCCGAGATCAGCGCCGCCACGACGCCGATCATCAGCGACACGCGGGCGCCATAGATCAGGCGCGACAGGTAGTCCCGGCCAAGGTGGTCGGTGCCCAGCGGATGTTCCCATGTGCCGCCAAGAAAGACCGGCGGTTCCATCCGGGCCAGCAGGCTTTGGGCATAGGGATCATGCGGCGCGATATAGGGGGCAAACAGCGCGACGATGACGAGCAGTGCGAGCACCACACCGCCGATCAACAGGCCCTGATGGCCAAAGATACGCTTGCGCAGAAGCTGGCCCGGGGTCGGGCCGATAATGTCCTGTAGAAGAGGATCAGCAGTCTGGGTCATGTCATCCGGCCCTCATGCGGGGGTCCAGCCAGGCGTTCAACACGTCGGCAAGGAAGGTGAAAACGATATAGAACATCGAGAATACAAGGATCAGCGCCTGCACGGTCGGCAGGTCGTTGCGGCTGATGGATTCCCAGGCGAGGTAGCCTGCGCCATGCAGTGCGAAGATGGATTCAACCACGATCGAGCCGCCCAGCATGAAGCCCATCTGCACCGCCGCCAGCGATACCACCGGGATGATCGCGTTGCGCAGCGCGTGTTTGAACATCACCAGCCCCTCTGGCGCGCCCTTGGCGCGAGCGGTGCGGATGTAGTCGGAGGACAGCACTTCAAGCATGCCGGCGCGGGTCAGGCGCATGATCGCGGGCATCGCGTAGTAGCCAAGCACGATGGTCGGCATCACGAAATGCAGCGGTGTTGCCGTGCCCGAGGGCGGCAGCCAGCCAAGCTGGATCGAGAAGACCACGATCAGGATAAGACCAAACCAGAAGCTGGGCATCGCCTGACCGGCAACGGACAGGAACAGGGCCAGCCGGTCGATCAGCGAGTTCGGCTTGATCGCGGCGGCCACGCCCAGCGGAACAGCGGTCAGCAGCGCAAAGGAAATGCCGCAGACGCCCAGGGTCATGGTGATGGACAGGCGGTCCATGATCAGGCTCGCCACCGGCAGCTTGAAATAGTAGCTTTCGCCGAAATCGCCACGCAGGGCACTGACCAGCCAGTCCCAGTATTGAACCAGCATCGGGCGATCAAACCCGTAGATGCGGCGGATGGCTTCGACATCCTGATCGCTGGCATGTTCACCCGCGATCGCCGTGGCGGGATCACCGGACAAAAACAGCAGGCTAAAGGAAATCAACGAGACCGTAAGCGCGACCAATATGGCCAGCCCGGCCCGCTTCAGTATGAAACGCAGCAAGGGGAACCTCTTTTGCTGGGCAGGAAAGGGGACCACCCGGGGCGGGCGGTGAACAGATACGGCGGGGCCGGGGCCCCGCCGCTAGGGTCAGCTTACTTCCATTCCATGTCGGTGAAGCGCAGGACTTCATCGGCGGTGGGGGTGTAAGCCACGTCCTGAGAGAAGACGTAGTTGGTGTTGTAGGAGAACATCGGCACCCAATAGGCCTGATCCGCGATCTTCTTCAGCGCCTTGGAGTAGTTTTCCTTGCGCACTTCGGGATCGGTCGCGCTGTCAGCGGTATCGAGCCAGCCGGCCACTTCTTCGTCGCGGGCATCGTCAAGCGAGCCGAGCTTGAAGAACTGGCTGGTGATCGCCGAGGTGTCGTTGATCGAGTAGGAACCCCAGGTCTGGAAGGAGACCGGCGTGCCGCTCTTCATGCGCAATTCGCGCAGGGCGGAGTACTGCAGCATCTTGAAATCGGTGTCGATGCCGACAGCGTTCAGGAAGCTGGAGATCGCTTCGGCGTAGTCGCGGTTGCGATAGGCGTAGAACTCGGTCTTGAACCCGTCGGGGTATCCCGCTTCGGCCAGCAGGGCCTTGGCTTTTTCGACGTCGTATTCATAGGAGACCACATCCTGATCACAGCCGAACTGGCTGGGGAAGCAGGCAGTGGAAATCACCTGGCTCTTGCCTTTGAGCAGTGCCGAAACCAGTGCCTCGCGGTCGATGGCATGGGCCACCGCGCGGCGCACGCGTACGTCGGTGAAGGGGTTGTCTTCACCGGTGCGACCGGCGGCATCCAGTGTCAGATAGCCGATCCGCATGGTGCTTTCGTTGGCAACGGTGAACTTGCCCATCTGCTCCAGCTTTTCTGCCAGATCAGACGGCACCTGCCAGATCAGGTCCAGCGAGCCGTTGAACAGTTCCGCCATCTGCGTGTTCACATCCGGAATGGTGCGGATGTCGACGGTGCCGACTTCGGGCTGGCCTTTGGGGCTGTCGTGGTAGCCTTCGTATTTCTCCAGTACGAAATGCTTGCCCGGGTCGACCGAAACCACCTTGTAGGGACCGGTGCCGACGGGCTCCAGGCCCATGCCCGAGGGGCCGACTTCGGCGTAATATTCATTCGGATACATCGAGACCGGACCGGAGAGGAATTCGATCGCGGCAGGGAAGGGGGCCTTCAGGTTGATGCGCACGGTGTACTGGTCGACCTTCTCGGCCGATTTCATCCAGTTGACGTTGCGCTGGGTCTTCACGCCGTTCTGTTCTTCGGCAACGAAGTTCACGGTGTAGACCACATCGTCCGCATCAAAGGGTTCGCCGTTGTGGAAGGTCACGCCTTCACGCAGTTTCAGCTCCAGCGTCAGATCGTCGATCCACTCCCACGAGGTTGCAAGGTTACCCTTGTATTCGTTGGTGATGGGATCGCGGTAGATCAGACCGTCCCAGACCGCGCGCTGCAGCACAACGCCTTCACGGGAGGAGTTGAAGTAGCTGTCGACGTTCTCCAGCTCTTTGGTGAAGGCCACATTCAGCACGTCTTCGGACTTGTCTGCATGCGCAGCTGCAGCGCTGAGCGCAAGAACGGTCGCGGGGATCAGAAAGCGTTTCATGTTTACTCCATGTTGACCTGAAGGGCTGCCATAGGGTGCAACAGTACTCAGGGTTTGACATTGGTATTATTATATGATACTCACTATCACAATAATGTCATAAGAGGGCAGGCAGTCCCATGTCGTCAAGTCGAAAAATGTCCGGTGACGCCGGTGGCGATAACAGTGCTGCCCCCCGGAAGCAGGACACGCTTTATGTGTCTTCTCTGGCCAAGGGGCTGAAACTACTGAAAATATTCGACCGCAACCATACTGAGTTGTCGCTGACCGAACTGGTCAAGCTCAGCGGAATGGACAAAAGCGCGGTGCAGAGGCTGGCCAATACCCTGGCGGTCGAAGGCTTTCTCAACCGGGATCCGGTGACCAAGAGATTCCGTCCGACCCATGCCTGGCTCGGGCTGGCCTATGCCTATTACTGGTCCGATCACCTTGTGGCGCTGGCGATGCCAAAGCTGATCGAACTGTCACAGCGGCTGGGCGAGACGGTGAACCTGGCTGAAATCTCCGGCACCAATATCGTCTATGTCACCCGGCTGCCCTGCCAGCGCACCAACTTCGAAGCGATGCTGGTCGGGCGCAGCCTGCCAGCGCTGTCCACTTCGCCCGGGCAGGCGATTCTGTCCACCTGGGCGCCTGAGGATGTTGCGGAAGCATTGGAAAACTGGCCGCTGCGGCAGATGACCGCTCGCACCACCATGGACCGCGAAGAACTGGGGCGGCAGATCACCCGAACCGCAGAACGTGGGTTCAGTCTGACGGAGGATCAGATGATCCTGAACGAGATCGGGATTTCAGCACCGATCCGCGGCCCCAACGGCATTGCCCGCGCGTCGGTGCAATGTTCTGTCTCTGCCTTCCACTGGACGATTGAGCGGGTCGAGCGCGAGTTGGTGCCTTATCTGCTGGATGTCGCAAACTCGATTACACCGCCACACAGGTAACAACAGCGCCCGGTTTGGTCGTGGTCAAAGCCCCTACAGGCTGGCCATGATATCGCGTGCGGCTTCCATCGCCACCGGCGCGGCCTGACGTTCGAATTCGTCCTGCGACCATTCAGAGAGCGAGCCTGCAACGTGGATGGCGCCGATGGGGCGCCCGTCGCGTGAAATGCCGACGCCGATGGCGACTTCGCCGCGCAGGTATTCATCGACGATCACCGCATAGCCATTGGTACGTGCAATCCGGACCTGCTCCAGAATTTCTTCGGGATCGGTGCGGGTTGCGGCGGTGTATTCTATCAATTCGGACCTGCCCAGAACCTCCCGGACCTCATCATCGGTCATCAGCGACAGCGCCGCGCGCCCACCCGCTGTGGCAAAGGCCGGAACGCTGTGGCCGACAAGAGTGGCGTAAAACGTCTCGCGTTTGCTTTGGATGCGGAAGGCGTAAATCATCCGGGTATCGTCAAACAGGCTGAGATCGATGCGTTCCCGCAGGGAGCGGCGCAGCTCCAGCAGGACCGGCGTTGCCTTTTGCACCAGCGGGTCGAGCCGCAGCACATCCAGCGTGTGATCCAGCAGGCGCAGGCCGGGCAGATAGCCGCGATCATCCGAACTGCGCCGGACATAGTCCAGCTTTGCCAGCGTGTGGACGATGCGTTGGGTGGCGGAGCGATCCAGCCCCGACAGCTTGGCGATTTCACTGAGGCTAAGCGCCTTGTTGACCCCGTGAAAGGCCGCAAGGACCTGCATGGCCCGCGCCGCAGAACGCACAAAAAGCGCATCGCCCTCTTCTGCTTCGAATTTCAGCTCTTTGCCCGGGGTTGTTCTGACATTGGGTCGCATGAGTCCGCCTGAGTGTTGACGAATCCGAAATTGGATGCCTACGATTGATTCATGATACAACTGTATCACTATATAATACATTTAGCAAGGTTGCCGTTGCGGCAACCTTGTTCTTTACGGAGTGATGACTGATGCGGGTCGCCCTGGCCGGATTTCTTCACGAGACGAACACCTTCGCGCCCAACCCCGCGGATCTACCGGCCTTTCAGCAGGGCGGCGGCTATATCCCGCTGACCGAAGGCGCGGCGCTGCTGGAGGCGGGCAAGGGTGTGAATCTGGGCATCAGCGGTGCCCTGACCGTCGCGGCAGAGCGCGGCTGGCAGGTGGAGCCGGTTCTATGGGCGGGGGCAATCCCGTCGGCGCATGTGACCGAAGAGGCCTTTGAAAGTATCGCCAAACGCATCGTAGAGGGCATCCGGGCGGTCGGACCGCTGGATGGTGTCTTCCTTGATCTGCACGGCGCCATGGTCACCACTCATCTGGATGATGGCGAGGGTGAGCTTGCCACTCGTGTGCGGGCGGTCGTTGGACCGGATGTGCCGATTGCCGCGGCGCTGGACCTGCATGGCAATATCTCGCGGCGGCTGGTGGAAATGGTCGATGTGCTGACCGGTTTTCGCACCTATCCGCATGTGGACATGGCCGAGACAGGCGCCCGCGCGGCGCGGCTGCTGGATGATATCCTGCGCAGCGGAACCCTCCCGGCCAAGGCCTATCGCAGCCTGCCCTATATGGTGCCGATCTCGTTCCAGAGCACGACGATGGAGCCTGCCGCATCCCTTTATCGTTCGGTCGCGCAAATGGACGATGCGGGCACAGCGGCCTCCCTGTTCATGGGGTTCCCGGCAGCGGATATTCCTGACTGTGGCCCCTGCGCCATCGCCTTTGCCCCGACACAAAAGGCGGCAGAAGCTGCGGTCGACCAGATCGCGGCGGCCTATGGGGAGGCCGAAAGAGCCTTTGACAGCCGGACCTATACGGCAGCCGAAGGCGTGGCCGAGGCGCAGCGGCTTCTGGCCACAGGCGTTAAGGGCCCAATCGTGCTGGCCGATACGCAGGACAACCCCGGTGCTGGCGGTGCTGCCACCACAACTGGCATGCTGCGTGCGCTGGTCGAAGCGGATGCGCAGAATGCGGCCCTTGGCCTGATCGTGGATCCGGAATCTGTTTCGCGCGCCTTTGCTGCGGGGGAGGGAGCCAGCGTGATGCTGTCCCTTGGCGGGCACCCGGATTTCCCCGAGGACGTGCCGTTTGAAACCGAAGCGGTGGTGGAGCGGCTGGTCACGGACAAGCTGCAGGCGACCGGTCCTTATTATGGGGGCACCTGGCTCGATCTCAGCCCCGCAGCCTGCCTTCGGATCGGCGGCGTGCGGGTGGTGGTCACCAGCCAGATTGCCCAGCTCGCCGACCGCGAGATGTTCCGCTTTGTCGGCATCACGCCTGAGGACCAATCCATTCTCGTTCTCAAAAGCTCAACCCATTTCCGGGCGGATTTCGATCCGATTGCCGGGAAAACCTTGGTCTGCCTGGCGCCGGGGCCGATGGCCTTCAGCCCGGCAGATCTGCCGTTCACGCGGCTGCGGACAGGCCTGCGCCTGTCCCCCAACGGACCCGCCTTCGGGTCCTGAACTCATACGGCGCCCTGCGCCCTGGTTTCGGCGGGTGTTTCGCCGGAGCCCAAAACCAAAAACAACAGAACCGTTCCTCCTCACAACAACAGGGAAAACAAGAATGAAAACACTTCGTCCCCTTTCCGCCCTGCGCGGCAGCATGGCTGCAACGCTGATGGCGGGTGCCACCATGTTGACACCGCTTGCGGCCCAGGCCGAAGAAGAAAAGGTGATCACGGCTGTGATGCACTCGGGCCTCCGTGTTCTGGACCCGGTGATTACTACTGCGCATATCACCCGCAACCACGGCTATATGGTCTATGACGTCCTGACCGCCGTTGATGAAAACTTCCAGCCGCAGCCCCAGATGGCCGAATTTGCGGTCTCTGACGACGGGCTGACCTATACATTCACCCTGCGCGACGGGCTGAAGTTCCACGATGGCGCGCCGGTCACCGGTGAAGACGTGGTTGCCTCGCTGACCCGCTGGGGCAAGCGTGACAGTGGCGGTCAGATGATTTTTGACGTCACTGCAAGCCTTGAGGCGACCGACGACAAGACCGTCGTTTGGACCCTGTCCGAACCTTTCCCGCCGCTGATGAACGTGATCTCCAAACAGTCGGCGGTTCCGCCCTTCATCATGCCCAAGCGTGTGGCAGAGACCTCGGCTGATGAGACCATCACCGAATATGTCGGCTCCGGTCCCTTCGTGTTTGAAACCGATGAATACGAACCCGGCGTTTCGGTCACCTACAGCAAGTTCGACGGTTACGTGCCGCGCAGCGAAGAAGCGAGCTGGATGGCTGGCGGCAAGGTCGTGAACGTCGACAAGGTGGTCTGGACCACCATGCCGGACTCGCTGACCGCCATCAACGCGCTGGCTGCTGGAGAAATCGACTACCTTGAACAGGTTCAGGTCGACCTGCTGCCGATCCTGCAGACGGCCCCGGAAGTTACCGTCGAAACCCGCGACCCGCTGGGTTATGTGACCATCGGCCGTCCGAACTTCCTGCATGCGCCGTTTGACAATCCGAAGGTCCGTCAGGCCGCATTGGAAGCGCTGAGCCAGGAAAACGTGCTGGCGACCATGATGGGCGATCCGTCCTACTACAAGGTCTGCGGTGCGATCTTTGGCTGTGACACGCCGCTGGGCGACGAGGCCGGCGCCGAAGCGATCACCTCGGGCGCACATCCGGACAAGGCAAAGGCCCTGCTGGAAGAAGCCGGTTATGATGGCACGCCCATCGTTCTGATGGCGCCGACCGATGTGGTCAGCCTGTCGAACCAGCCGGTGGTTGCGGCGCAGGCCCTGCGCGAAGCGGGCTTCAACGTCGACATGCAGCCGATGGACTGGCAGACCGTTGTAAACCGTCGTGCCCAGCAGCTGCCCCCGGCAGAAGGTGGCTGGAACATCTTCTTCACCAACTGGATGGTGCCTGAAATCTCGGACCCGCTGATCAACGTGATGGTCAACGGCCGTGGCGACGATGCCTGGTTCGGCTGGCCTTCGGATGAGAAGATCGAAGCCCTGCGCTCCGACTTTGTCGCGGCGGCCTCCGATGCGGAACGCAAAGAGGTTGCGGTGAAGATCCAGGAACACGTGATGGACAACGTGAACTACATCCACCTTGGCGAATACACCATGCCGCAGGCACGCCAGAACGCGATCCAGAACATGATCCCCTCGCCGGTTCCGGTGTTCTGGAACGTGACCAAGGAAGACTAATCCTTCCCCCGACTTCCGGGGCGCGCGGAACTCTCCCGCGCCCCGGCTTTTCCACACTAATTCAAAAGGTAGCTGTCTATGCTCAGCTATATCCTGAAGCGCGTCCTTGCGACCGTTCCAGTCATGATCATCGTGGCCGTCTTCGTCTTTCTTCTCCTGCGGCTGACACCGGGCGATCCGGCAGCCATTCTTGCAGGCGACGCCGCCACTCCGGCGCAGCTTGAACGGATCCGCGACAATCTTGGCCTCAATGACCCGCTGCATGTGCAGTTCTTCACCTGGACCGGGCAGATGCTCCAGGGCGATCTCGGGACCTCCCTGATTTCCAACACCTCGGTGGCCGACATGATCGGGGACCGCTTGGGGCCGACCATCAATATCGCCCTGATGACCATCATCATCTCGGTCCTGTTGGCCGTGCCGATGGGGGTGATCGCCGCCTGGCGCCACCGGACCTGGGCCGATTTTGCGGTGATGTCCTTCTCTGTCCTCGGCTTTTCGGTGCCGGTCTTTGTGATCGGTTATGTGTTGATCCAGATCTTTGCCATCGAACTGCGCTGGGTACCTGTACAGGGCTATGCCTCCCCGACCGACGGGCTGGGCGATTTCTTCATCCGCGCCATCCTGCCCTCGCTGACACTGGCGACGATCTATGTGGCGCTGATTGCCCGGATGACCCGCGCATCCATGCTTGAGGTGCTGGGCGAGGATTACATCCGCACCGCCCGTGCCAAGGGCGTGCGCGAGAACACCGTGCTGTTCCGCCATGCGCTGCGCAACGCGGCAGTTCCGATCCTCACCATCATCGGTACCGGTTTTGCGCTGCTGATTTCCGGCGTGGTGGTCACCGAAAGCGTGTTCAACATCCCCGGGATCGGGCGGCTGACTGTCGATGCCATCCTCGCGCGTGACTACCCGGTGATCCAGGCGATGATCCTGCTGACGGCGGGCATCTACGTGCTGGTGAACCTTCTGGTGGACATCTCCTATTCCTTCTTTGACCCGAGGATCCGTTACTGACATGACCGATCATTCTTCCTCCAGTCAGAGCGCCTTTCAGCCGCTGATCCGCCTGTTGTCGCTGCCTGCGGGCGCCCGCCTTGGGCTGGGGCCGATGCTGGCCGCGCTGATGCTGACGCTCATCGTGCTGGCCGCGCTTTTGGCGCCGCTTTATGTGCCCTATGATCCGCTTTCGATGGATGCGCTGGCGCGCCTGAAACCGCCGTCAGAGGCGCATATCCTTGGCACCGATCAATACGGTCGCGACATCTTCAGCCGGGTGATGACCGGCGGCCGCGTGTCTCTGCTGATCGGGGTGGGCGCTGCTGTGGTCAGCGTCGCCATCGGTCTGGCCATCGGTCTGGTCGCGGGGTTCTTCCGCGCTGCCGACGGGGTCATCATGCGGATCATGGACAGCTTGATGGCGATCCCGGCGATCCTGCTGGCGATTGCACTGGTTGCCCTCAACGGGCCGAGCCTGCATTCCGTGATCCTCGCCATCACCATCCCCGAGGTTCCCCGCGTGGTGCGACTGGTGCGCTCCGTCGTGCTGAGCGCGCGCGAGGAACCCTATGTGGAGGCGGCCATCGCGCTGGGGTCCTCGATGCCGAAGATCCTGATCCAGCACCTGATGCCCAACACATTGGCGCCGCTGATCGTGCAAGGCACCTATATCTGCGCCTCTGCGATCCTGATCGAAGCGATCCTCAGCTTCCTGGGCGCAGGCGTTTCTACCGAGATCCCGACCTGGGGCAATATCATGGCGGAGGGGCGCACCTTCTTCCAGATCAAGCCGGGTCTGATCTTCTGGCCGGGGGTGATGCTGTCGCTCTGCATCCTGTCGATCAACCTTCTGGGCGATACCGCGCGTGACCTTCTGGATCCGCGTCTGAAGAAACGGGAGGCATAAGATGCAGTTCAAATCCAAGGACTTCTCGCAGGCGGAACAGGTTCTGACCATTCGCGGCCTGACCGTCGGCCTCAGCGGGACCAGCATGACCGATCCGGTGCTGCGCGGCATCGATATCGACATTCGCGCCGGTGAAACCCTGTGCCTGGTGGGCGAAAGCGGCTCGGGCAAATCGGTGACCTCGCTGGCGACCATGGGGCTGTTGCCCAAGGGCGCGCTTGAGATCACCGGCGGGCGCATCGACCTCAAGGAGGTGGAGATCACCGCCGCCAGCGCGTCGCAGATGCGCGAGCTGCGCGCCAAACGCGTGGCGATGATCTTTCAGGAGCCGATGACGGCGCTGAACCCGGTGCTGCGGGTCGGCGAGCAGATCGAAGAGGTGCTGAGCATGCACACCGATCTGTCGGCAGCTGAGGCCAAGGCGCGCACGCTCGACATCATGGAGCAGGTGCACTTGCCGGATGTGCAACGCATCTATTCCGCCTTTCCGCATCAGCTTTCGGGCGGGCAGCGGCAGCGGATCATGATCGCCATGGCACTGGTGCTGGACCCGGATCTGCTGATCGCGGATGAGCCGACAACGGCTCTGGATGTCACCACCCAGCAGCAGATCCTAAAGCTGATCGCCGAGATGCAGGAGCGCCACGGCACCGCTGTTCTGTTCATCACCCACGACATGGGCGTTGTGGCCGAGATCGCTGATACCGTCTGCGTCATGCAGCAGGGCCAGATCGTGGAACGCGCGCCGATTGCCGAGCTGCTGACCGCGCCGCAGGAGGACTATACCCGCAAGCTTTTGCAGGCGGTTCCGAACCTGGCGCCCCGCGCCCCGCGTGCGCCCACGGGCGCTGAGCCGGTGCTGAAAGTCGGCGGGCTGGAAAAGGTCTATGGCGGCGGCGGTGTCTTCCGAAAGAATGACGAGGTGCATGCCGCGCAGGATGTGAATTTCGACATTGCGCCGGGACAGACCCTTGGCATCGTTGGCGAAAGCGGTTCTGGAAAATCCACCGTTGCGCGCTGCATCATGCGGCTGATTGATCCCACGGACGGCTCTGTCGCGGTTGCGGGCACCGAAGTCGCGCGTCTAAGCCGCCGCCAGTTGCAACCCCATCGCAAGCATTTCCAGATCGTGTTTCAGGATCCCTATCGCTCGCTGAACCCGCGCTGGACCGTGGCGCGCTCGCTGTGTGAGGGGCCGATCAACTTTGGCACCTCGAAAGACGAAGCCATGGATCATGCCGGTGATCTGATGGAGCTGGTGGACCTGCCGCGCAACGCGCTTGACCGCTATCCTCATCAGTTCTCTGGCGGGCAGCGCCAGCGCATTGCCATCGCGCGGGCCGTAGCCATGCGGCCGAACCTTCTTGTGGCGGACGAGGCGGTTTCGGCATTGGACGTCAGCGTACAGGCGCAGGTGCTGGAGCTTTTGGACGACGTGCAGGCGCGTTTTGGTATAGGCATGTTGTTTATCACCCACGATTTGCGCGTGGCTGCCCAGATCTGCGACGATGTCATCGTCATGCAGCGCGGCCGCGTGGTGGAACAGGGCCGCGCCGCCGATGTACTGGCGAACCCGGCCCATGAATATACCCAGAGCCTGATCGAGGCCGCTCCCGGCCGCCATTGGGACTTTGCCAACTTTCGCGCCCTTCCCGGCGCGTCACAGATAGCAGGAGACTATGCATGAGCGTTCTTCCCAAGATTGAGGATTTCGCCGCCGAGCTGACCGCGATCCGTCAGGATCTGCACGCCCATCCCGAGCTGGGATTTGAAGAAACCCGCACCTCTGGCATCGTGGCAGAGCAGCTGCGCGCCTATGGCGTTGACGAGGTTCACGAAGGTCTGGGCGGTACCGGCGTTGTCGCGATCATCAAGGGGCAGGGGGGCGGCAACCGTCGCATCGGCCTGCGCGCCGATATGGATGCGCTGCCCATCGTCGAGGCGTCCGGCGTTTCTTTTGCCTCGACCAACCCGGGCAAGATGCATGCCTGTGGCCACGATGGCCATACCACCATGCTGCTGGGGGCTGCGCGCTACCTGGCTGAAACCCGCGATTTCGACGGTACCGCCGTTCTGATCTTCCAGCCCGCCGAAGAAGGTCTTGGCGGCGCCCGCCGGATGATTGAGGAAGGCCTGTTCGAACAATTCCCGGTCGATGAGATCTACGGCATGCACAATAGTCCCAATGGCGAGCCGGGGCGGGTGGAGATCACGCCCGGCCCGGCGATGGCCGGGGCCAGTTTCTTTGACATCACCGTCTCCGGCACCGGCAGCCATGCCGCCATGCCACACCAGTCGAGGGACCCGATCGTGATTGCCACCGCGCTGGTGCAGCAGCTGCAAAGCGTCGTCAGCCGCAACACGCCGCCCACCAAACCGTTGGTTCTGTCGGTGACCAAGTTCAACTCCGGCTCTGCATATAACGTGGTTCCGGACAGCGCCAGCATCGCCGGCACCATCCGCTATTTCCACGCCGATGTGATCGAAATGGCCGAGGCCCGCATGAAGGAACTCTGCGCCGGTATGGCCTCGGCCTATGGGGTGGAGATCGAGGTGTCCCTGCGCAATGTCTTTGACGTGCTGCAGAACGATCCAGAGCTGTCTCAGGCCTATATCGAAGCTGCCGCAGACATCGTTGGCCCCGATATGGCGGTGATCACCGAAGATCAGGCGACTGGCTCGGAAGACTTCGCCGATATGCTGCAGGTGGTGCCGGGCGCCTACTGCCGCGTGGGTCACGCGGGTACCGTGCCGCTGCACAACCCCGCCTTTGTGCTGGATGATGCGATCCTGCCTGTCGGCGCTTCGGTCTATGCGCGGATCATCGAAACCCGTCTGAAAAGGAACTGAGCATGACGAAAGATCCCTTGGATCTGCCCTTTGACGCGGATGAGATGCTCGAAGGGCTGCGGCTCTGGGTGGAGACCGAGAGCCCCACCTTCGACGCCGCGGCTGTGAACCGCATGATGGATGTTGCGCAGCACGATCTGGCGGCGCTGGGCGCACGGGTCGAGCGTATTCCGGGCCGTATGGGGCTGGGCGATAGTGTGCGCGCGACCATGCCGCATCCCCGTGCGGGCGAAGGTGGCATTCTGGTGCTAGGTCACCTTGATACTGTGCACCCGGTCGGTACGCTGGAAAAGCTGCCGTTCCGGCGCGAGGGCAACCTTTGCTATGGTCCCGGGATCATGGACATGAAGGGCGGCAACTACGTCTACCTTGAAGCCATGCGCCAGATCCTGGCAGCCGGGATCGAAACACCCCTGCCAGTGACTTTCCTTTTCACCCCGGATGAGGAAATCGGCACCCCAATGGCCCGCCGCCTTATCGAGATGGAAGCCGCGCGCCACCAGTATATCCTGGTGCCGGAACCGGCGCGCCCCGATGGTGGCGCGGTGATCGGGCGCTATGCGATTGCGCGTTTCAATCTGCAGACCAGAGGGCGGCCAAGCCACGCAGGCTGGGCTTTGTCCGAAGGGCGATCAGCTATTGCCGAGATGGCCCGCAACGTGGCGGTGATCGAAGGCATGACCAACGAGGACTGCACCTTCTCTGTCGGGGTGTTCAACGCCGGGAAATGGGTCAACTGCGTGTCCTCTGTCTGCGATGCCGAGGTGCTGACCATGGCCAAAACGCAGGAACTGCTGGATGAGGGCGTCGCAGAGATGATGGCGCTGAACTCGACCGAGGGCGATGTCATCATGGAGGTGCGTCGCGGCGTCACCCGCCCGGTCTGGGAGCCGGATCAGCCCGGCACAATGGCGATGCTGGAAGTGGCGCGCGACATCGCGGGTGACATCGGGTTCGAGCTGCCCGCAGGCTCTGCCGGGGGCGGATCGGACGGCAATTTCACCGGCTTCATGGGGCTTCCGACCCTCGATTCCATTGGGGTGCGCGGCAAAGGTTTGCATACCCTGAACGAGCATATCGAGATCGACAGCCTCGTCGAACGTGCCCGACTGGCCGCAGGGCTGTACTGCCGTCTGGGCGCCTGATCCGGTCGCGCTGGCTGCCGAATATTCCGGTTGCAAGATGTGATCCCCCGGCCTTGGAAAGAGTCGGGGGATTTTTAGTAAGACCCTGCAATACATGTATAAAAAATACTTGATTTTGCACATAAATTACTTGAGGCTTGAAATTTCAAGCATAAAGTAAAAGCCAGATGGTCCGCCATCGCCAGGCCGCCCAAACAACAACCGGACGTTCAAAAAAGTCCACCGGCGCGCCTGATTTCAGTCAGGGAGACACACATGACTTTCCGTTCATCTGCCGCCACCATTGCGCTTGTCGCGGCCACCGCTCTGGGAACATCTGCCGCGCAGGCGGAGGAGGTGTCGCTGCGGGCTGTCACCGCATTTGCTACCGGCACCACCTTCTCGCGCGATTTCGAAGCCTTCGTCGACTGGGTGAACGAGAACGGCAAGGGCGTGGTCCAGATCGAGCTTCTGGGTGGTCCCGAAGCCGTGCCGCCGTTCGAACTGGGCAACGCGGTACAGGCTGGCATCGTCGATATTGCCAACAACACCACCGCCTACTACCCGAACCTCGTGCCCACTGGCGATGCGCTGCATCTGGCCCAGAACACCATTCAGGAGCAGCGTGAAAACGGCTGTTATGAACTGGTCGACAGCATCCACCAGGACCAGATGAACGTGAAATATCTCGCCCGCGTCGGCGATCACATGAACTATCACCTCTATCTGACCAAACCGCTGGAAGGCCCCGACCTGACCGGTTTGACGCTGCGCACCACGCCGGTTTACCGCGCCATGTTCGAGAAACTGGGCGCCACACTGGTCCGCACCGCCCCGGGCGAGGTCTATACCGCACTGGAGCGCGGTGCGATCGACGGATACGGCTGGCCCAGCCAGGGGGTTCTGGATCTCGGCTGGCACGAACAGACGGCCTATCGCGTCGATCCGGGGTTCTATCAGGTCGATGTGAATTTCCTCGTCAATCTCGACGCTTGGAACGGTCTGGATGACGAACAGCGCGCGCTGCTGGAAAAGGGCGCGGCCTGGATCGAAGAGCAGAACGCCATGAACGTCGAACGCAACGCGGACGAGGCAAAGGCACAGGCAGATGCCGGTATCAAGACGCTGACCTTCGAAGGGGAGGCCGCTGCGACCTGGAACACCACCGCTCAGGAAGAGGGCTGGGGCGAGGTCATGAAGATCGACGCTGATCTTGGCGCAAAGCTGCAGGCCTGCCTGCTGAAGTAACACGAGAGGGGCGGCTCTGGTCGGGGCTGCCCCTCTCCAGAGCCGCCCCCAATCGGAGCCGCCATGACACTCTTCGACAAACCCTTTTCGGCGTTGCTGCGCGCTCTGGCTGTGTTGAGCGCGGGCCTGATCGCGGCAATCACGCTGGTGATCCCGCTCAACGTTGTTCTGCGCAATCTTGGCCTGCCGGTGATCTACGGCGCGCTTGATGCGATTGAATACGCCTTGATGGTGGCAACCTTTCTGGCGGCGCCCTGGGTGCTGCACATCAATGCCCATGTGCAGGTCGATCTGATCACTCGCGCCCTGCCGCCTGCCGCGCGGCGCGGCGCATTGGTGATGACCTGCCTGATCGGCGCGGCGACCTGCTCGGTGATGGGCTGGTACGCGTTCGAGGCACTTGTGCAATCGCAGGGCCGCGGCTCCATGGTGCGCACGGCCTTCACCTTCCCCGAATGGTGGACCTTCATCCCGCTACCCGCGTCGATGCTGCTCTGTACCCTTGAATTCCTGCGCAAGATTGCGCGTCCGGTGCAGGATGATGCGCCGCTGACTGGCCTCTGAAAGACCTGCTGATGGATTGGATTGTTACGCTTTCTTGGATGCTGGGCGGTCTGGCCGCTCTGCTCCTTCTGGGGCTGCCGGTGGCCTTTGCCTTTATCACCGTGACCATGATCGGAGCCTTTGAAATCCTCGGCGGAGATCGGGGCCTTTTGCAGCTGGCGCGCAATGCCACGCAATCGGTTGCGAATTTTCAGATGGCGCCGATTCCTCTGTTCATCCTGATGGGGGAGATCCTATTCCAGACCGGCATCGCCCATCGCGCCATCGACGCGATCGAGCGGGTGGTGACCCGGGTGCCCGGGCGCCTGTCGGTGGTGACGGTGTTTGGTGGTACGATCTTTGCGGCGCTGTCCGGTTCGACGATTGCCAATACCGCGATGCTCGGCTCGACCATGATGCCGGGCATGCTGAAACGCGGGTATCACCCGACTATGGCCATGGGGCCGATCATGGCATCGGGCGCCATCGCCATGCTGATTCCACCCTCGGCCCTTGCGGTTCTGGTGGGCAGCCTTGCGGGTATCTCCATTTCTGGTCTCCTCGTCGCAGGCGTTATCCCGGCCTTGCTGCTGGCGGGCTCTTTCGTGGCTTATATCATCCTTCGCAGCCTGATGGACCCGCGGGTCGCGCCGCCGGATGATCTGCCGACGATGTCCCTATCCGAACGGTGGCGGCCGTTCCTGATCTACGTGGCACCGCTCAGCGCCTTGTTCGCGGTGGTGATCGGCAGCCTGCTTCTGGGGATTGCGACCCCGACCGAATCCGCCGCCTTGGGGTGCCTTGCGGCGCTGGGCGCAGGGGCCGCCTACCGGGCGCTGACGTTTGAGAAGATCGGCAAGGCCCTGATCGAGACGGTGAAGCTGTCGGTGATGATCCTGTTCATCATGGCCGCCAGTCAGACCTTTTCGCAGATCCTGTCCTTCAGCGGCGCCACCAACGGATTGATCAAGGCGATCAACGCGGTGGATCCGACCCCGGTTGGCGTGCTGATCGGCATGATCGTGATCCTGCTGCTGCTTGGCTGCTTTATTGATCAGGTCTCGATGCTGATGGTGACGGTGCCGGTCTTCGTGCCACTGGCCGCGCAACTGGGGATCAATGATCTGGTGCTTGGGGTTGTCTACCTGCTGACGATGGAGATCGGCCTGCTGACGCCGCCATTCGGCCTGTTGCTGTTCGTGATGCGCGGGGTCGCCCCTGACGGGATCGGCATGAAGCAGATTTATGCGGCCGTGACGCCGTTTCTGGTGATCAAGCTCGCGATCCTTGCGCTGCTTGTTTGGCAGCCAGCATTGGGTACATGGCTGCCGGGGCTGATGATGGATTAAGGCCCTGATTTGGAAGATTGTTTGCAAAGTGAAGGGGGCCAGCGTTCTGCTGGCTCTCATGCAAATAAGGGGCCGGTTTGGCATCAAAGGCAGAACCAGATGGCCCCATCAAGATCGCTAGACCTTGCTGGGGCTTGCGGCCCGGGCAGCGAGGTTGGTCAAACAGTCTGACAGGTCCTGAAACCGGATCGGCTTGGTCAGAACATCATCGAAACCGGCGGCCTTGAGCTCTTCGATCTGATGCGGCATCGCGTTGGCCGTGAAGGCGACGGAAGGCGGCATCTCTCCGCCCGTGTCCGCGACGTGTCGGTGGATCTTGGCAAGCGCCTCAAGACCGCTGAGCCGCGGCATTGATATATCGAACAGCAGACAATCGACCTCCTGCGCCTGCCAGGTATCGAGTGCCTCTTGCCCGTCCGAACACATGATCGGGTCATGGTCCAATTTGGACAGCATCTTTTTCAGGATCAGACGGTTGGTGGCGTTGTCCTCGGCAACGAGGATGCGCATCGGAGCGGCAGGGTGGGAGGTGGTCGCGGTGACAGCCGTTGGTGTTTCTTTTGCCTCAGTCGGGGCAGTACCGCGTTGCAGCGGCAGGATGACACGCGCTTCGGTCCCACGTCCCTGCTGCGACTCTATCTGAAAATCGCCGCCCATCATCTCGGTCAGTTCGGTAACGATTGCCAGCCCCAGACCGGTGCCGCCAAATGTTCGGGTGATCGAGTTGTCGGCCTGTTCGAACTTGTTGCGCACCCGGCGCAGTTGTTCTGGCGTCATGCCAATCCCGGTGTCGCAAACGCAAAGGTGCAGATTGCCTTCCGTGGACACCTTGCCTGTCAGGGTGACGTGGCCCTGATCCGTGAATTTCAGTGCGTTGCCGCAAAGATTATGGATCACCTGCCCGATCCGGCGCGCATCGCCGACCCAGGTGCCTTCCAGCTCAGGGGACATCTCCAGCCGCAGGTCCAACCCCTTTTGTTGGGCGACAGCCTGATGAATGCGCGCCACATCCCGCAGCACCTGCGCCGGGCTGAACGGGGCCGTGTCAAAGGTTTCCTTGCCCGCCTCGATACGGGCCAGATCCAGAATATCGTTCAGAATGCTCAGCAGTCCCTCGGCAGAGCCCTGAACCGCCTCGACCATTTCGCGCTGGGCCGGATCGAGTTCGGTCTGCGTCAACACCTGCACCAGCCCGAGGATGCCATTCATCGGCGTGCGAATTTCATGGCTCATATTGGCCAAAAACGCCGACTTGGCCGCATTCGCCGCCTCTGCCTGCGCCCGTGCCTGATGGAGTTCAGTGACATCCACCCGCAGTCCGACACAGCCGCCATCGGGGGTGCGTTGTTCGAAGACCCGGAAAACGCGCCCGTCCTCCAGAGTTACCAGACTGGAGCCTGACGGGTTGCGGAAGGCCGCAAGGCGTTTCGCCAGGAACTCTTCCTCGCGTCCGCCTTCCGTACCGGCGTAATAGCCCTCATAGGCAGCCTTGCGCAGTATCACTTCGAACAATTGACCCGGTTTGACCAGGGGGGCTGTTTCAGCCGAGAACATGTTGACATAGCGGCTGTTGGCCAGCACCAGCCGTTCATCAGCATCGAAATAAACAAAACCATCGGTCAGCGCCTCGATGGCGGCCTGCAATCTGGCATGAGCGTCTCGGGCTGCGGTTTCGGCGGCAGAGCGTTCGGTCGTATCCTGCACGTAGCAGACGATCATCGGGCTGGTGTTAAACACCCGTTGCAGTGTGATCTCTGCCGGATAGGTCGACCCGTCCGCCCGCAGCATATCTGTGCTGATCCTGCGGTAGGTGTTTTGGCCTTGCATCAGGTTTCGCACCGTCATGCCAAAACGTTCCGGATCCAGTCTCGGATCAAGGTCCAGCGGCGTCAACTCGGTCAGCCGGTTCATCGAATAGCCGATGTTATCCCTTGCAGCCTTGTTGGCCAGGACGAATTTCCACGTGCCGGGATCGAGTACGTAGATCTCCTCGAGGCTCTCCTCCATGATGTCCGACCAAAACGCGATCCGGGCGCTCTGGGAGGCGGCCTCTGCAAGCCTCTGTTTGTCGCGATGTGCAAGCAGCAACGCACTCACTGCAGCGCTGATCTTCTCCAGGCCGACCAGAACCTCCGGCGAAAAGCTGCTGGGTTCCCGCCCCATGACGCAGACGGTGCCGATCGGCCGCCCCGGTTCAGGCTCAAGAAGGGCCCCGGCATAGGACCGGATATACGGCGGGCCCAATACAAGCGGATTATCGGTGAAGCGTTCATCCCTGTGGGTGTCGGGCACAAGCAGAGTGGTCTTGTCGCAAATCGCATGCCCGCAGAAGGACACCTGACGCGCGGTGCTCCGCGTCTCTCCCATGCCAGTGCTCGCAAGAAAGACCTGCTCGCGTTCCCCTACGATCGAGACAAGAGCAATGTCAGTGCCAGCCAGTTGCGCGGCCAGATCGCACAGGCCCTGGATTTCCGGAGTGGGATTCCGGAAGTCGATGCGCAGGTCTGCAATAAACTGCAACCGTAGATCATCGTCGAGAAACTGAGGTTCAATCATTGCTATCCATATCCGGCCCGGGAGGCCATCAACCCCTTGTGGGTATATTCGATAGTTCCTTTAGGAAGTTTCAATAGACGATCTTACGTCAGTCCCCAGCCGTGGCAAAATTTGCGCTCAGGGGACGGCCAAACAGCAGGTATGGTCAATTTTTCTTCGCTGAAGCGATGCGGAAGAATGCGGGCGCCGAAGGCTCTAGTTGCGAGAGAGCGAGGCGTTCAGGTGGCTGAGGCCAGCCTCACCCGATGACGCGGGTCAGCGAGAACAGCTCGGTCGGTTGCAAGGCCAGATCAAGCCCCAATTTCAGGCAGACGGCCAGCACCAGCAGCGCCAGAAGTATGCGCAGCTGTTCGGCCTTCAGGAGCAACCCGATACGGGTGCCGATCTGGGCGCCGATCACTCCGCCGACGATCAGCAGCACCGCCAGAACGGTATCGACCGTGTGGTTGGTATAGGCGTGCATCATCACCGTGTAGGCAGAGACGAATATGATCTGGAACAGGGAGGTGCCGACCACGACCTTCGTCGGCATGCCCAGGATATAGATCATCGCCGGAACCACGACAAAACCGCCGCCCACCCCCATGATTGCCGACAATACCCCGACGACAAAGCCGACGATCAGCGGCGGAAAGACCGAGATATAAAGTCCGGAGGTGCGGAACCGCACCCGCAGCGGCATGGCATGCACCCAGTCACGCCTGGTACCTTTGCGCTTTGGTGTTCCCGATTGTGCGCGTGCCTTGCGGATGGCGTTCAGGCTTTCGATGAACATCAGAGAGCCGACCAGCCCCAGGAAGAACACGTAGAACAGGTTGACCAGAAGGTCGACCTGCCCCAGCTGCCGCAGGGCGTCGAAGATGTAGATGCCAAGGGTCGAGCCCGCCAGCCCCCCGGCCATCAGGGCTAACCCCATGTGAAAATCCACCGTTCGGCGGCGGATATGGGAAAGTAGGGCCGAAAAGGAGGAGGCGACGATCTGGTTTGCGGATGTCGCGACGGCCACGGCTGGTGGAATGCCAATGAAGAACAGAAGCGGTGTGATCAGAAAGCCGCCGCCCACCCCGAATATCCCCGAGAGAATGCCGACAACCAGCCCAATGGACAACAGCAGGGGACCGTTGACCGACACTTCGGCGATGGGCAGGTAAAGTTGCATGGCAGGGTTTTAAACTCAGGCAGGGGACCCTTTTACGCCTAAGGCCAAGCTATCTGCGGCGCAAGACAAGGGCTTGCAAATGTGAAAAAGCCGTGGCGCTCTGGTCCCGGCTTGCCGATTGAACGGGGGGAGAGCTTGAAGAATGGCGGCCCACGTCGCGCGGGCCGCCACAAGTCACAGGATCCGAGTTACAAGACCTTTTTGCGAAGGAAGGAGGAGACCACCTCTCCCACCACCACCAGCGCGAGGATGGTCAGCAGGACCATGGCGACCTCTGGCCAGTTGAAGGTGTCGATCGCGCCTTGCAGGATCATCCCGATGCCGCCCGCGCCAACAAGGCCCAGCACGGTGGATTCGCGCAGATTGATGTCCCAGCGCAGGATCGCTACGGCGAAAAAGGCGGGCATCACCTGCGGCACGATGGCGTAAAGCACGATCTTGAACCGCGAGGCTCCGCAGGCCTCCAGCGCCTCCACCGGTTTGCGGTCGATTTCCTCGATCGCTTCGCCCAGCAGTTTGCCGAGGAACCCGATGGAGCGGAACATGATCGCCACGATCCCCGCCACGATGCCGGGGCCGAATATGGCCACGAACAGGAGCGCCCAGATAATGGTGTTCACCGACCGCGAGGAGACGAGGATGAACCGCCCGACCCACAGGGCGAACTTGTTCGGCGTGGTGTTCTGCGCGGCGATATAGGCAACAGGCAGCGAGACCACGACGGCGATCATCGTCGCCAGGGTGGCGATATTCACTGTCTGCCAGATTGCTTCAAGGATTGAGGGCAGGTTGCTCGGGTCCGGCGGCATCATCCGCCCGAACAGATCCGCCATCTGCGACGGCGCGTCCCAGACCCAGGCCCAGATCACGTCGATGCTGCTGAGTGCCCAGCCAACGATCAGCAGGGTCAGGGCCAGCCCGCCATAACGCATCAGGCGCTGGCGCAGGGTAAAGCGGGACCAATGGTCGAGCGTTTGGTTCAAAGACTGATTGGTCATTATGCGATCCGCTTCCTGATAAATCCGCTCACCGCCTCGGAGATCAGGATCACCCCGACGATGACCATGGTGATGGCGAGGGCAAAGTCGTAGTCGTAGCGCCCGAATGCATTGGCCAGCGTGGCGCCGATGCCTCCCGCGCCGACGATACCGACCACGGCAGAGGCACGCAGGTTGCTGTCCAGCTGGTAGATGCCAAGCCCCACCAGGCGCGGCATGATTTGCGGCATCACCGCATAGGCCAGAGTTGCGATGAACCCGGCCCCGGCAGAGCGCATGGCCTCGACCTGGCCAAAGTCGATTTCCTCGATCCGTTCGGCCAGCAGTTTCGCCACGAAACCGATGGAATAGACCACCAGCGTCAGCGCCCCGGCAAAGGGACCAAAGCCCACCGCCTTTACGAAGATGATTGCAACGATCACCGGGTGAAAGCTGCGCGCGACGATGATGATGCCGCGGCCCAGCAGATAGACCGGTTTCACCGCGATATTGCCCGCCGCCATGAAGGCCAGCGGCACCGAAACCGCGATGCCGCCCACGGTTGCCAGAATGGCGATCTTCAGGCTTTCCATGAAACCATCGAACAGCAGACCGGCGCGGTCAAAGCTGGGCGGAAATGCCCCGCTGAAGATGCGCTGGGCGCGGCTCATCCCGTCCGCCACACGGTCCCAATCGATGGGCAGGGTGGCCAGGGTCACGACGAAATAGATCGCCACGGCCGCATAAAGCCCGTAGCGCATCACCGGGTTGGCGATGAAGGGTGGCTTTTTCCAGGTGTCCTTGACCGTGCTCATGCCGCCGCCCCGACCTCGGCGCGGTCCTCTGCCGGAACGCCTGCATAGATTTCGTCCATTTCGTCCTTACCCAGCTGATCGGGCAGGTCGTCAAAGATGATCCGGCCATAGCGCATGCCGACGATGCGGTCGCTGTACTCCTTGGCCTCGGTCACATTGTGGATGTTGATGATCACCGGCAGGTTCAGCTCGTTCGCAAGATCCCGCAGCAGCGACATGATCTGTTCCGATGTCTTGGGGTCCAGCGAGGCGGTGGGTTCGTCCGCCAGGAGGATTTCAGGGCGCTGCATCAGGGCGCGTACCACACCGACACGCTGACGTTCACCGCCGGACAGCTCATCCGCGCGTTTGTCCGCGTAATGGGCGATGCCCACCCGCTCCATCAGTTCATAGGCGTGGCGGATGTCTTCGCGCGGATAGCGCCGGGTCAGCGCCGCCCAGGTCGAGATATAGCCAAGGCGCCCGGACTGGACGTTTTCCATCACCGTCAGGCGGTCGATCAGGTTGAAGCCCTGAAACACCATGCCGATCCGGCGCCGTGCCGCGCGCAGATCGCGGCGGCCAAGGGTGGTGAACTCGGTGCCGTTCAGGTTGATCGACCCCGAGGTCGGCTCGACCAGCCGGTTGATACAGCGCAGCAGGGTACTTTTTCCCGCGCCGGAGGATCCGATGACCGAGGTCAGCTGATCGCCCTCTACGGTCAGGTCCAGCTCCTTCAGCACCGGATCGCCCGATCCGTAGCGTTTGGTGAGTTTGGTGATTTCTAGCATGACGGCCTCTCGGACATAGCGCGGCCATGCCCCTGCCGCGTTGCCCATGGGAGCAAGCCGCGGGGGGCCGCAGGGGTGTCCGGCCGACGCCTGTGGTCGGCCGGATCTTCGGGTCTGGTGGGTTTAGTTCCCGGCGAGGCCCTGCGGCGTGTATTCCACACCGTTGGAGGCCTGGATCTGACGGATCACCGCCCATTGATCCTTGTAGGTGATCGGGATGAATTTGCTGACGCCTTCGAATTCGTCACCCAGTTTGGTGCCTTCGAAATCGAAGGTGAAGAAGGCTTCCTTGATCTTCGCGGTCAGCTCGGGGTCGAGGTTGTGCGCCACGTTGAACGAGGTCGTCGGGAAGGGGTCGCTTTCCCAGATCTTGCGCACGTCGGCGGTGTCATAGAGACCACGCTCGGCCATGCGGTCCACCACTTCGGAGGCCACCGGTGCGGCGTCATAATCGCCTGCGACCACGCCCAGCATCGACTGGTCGTGCGAGCCGGAATAGACTACTTCGTAGTCCTTGTCGGGCTCGACGCCCAGACCCGGGAACAGCGCGCGCGGTGCCTGGTTGCCGGAGTTCGAGGTCGGCGAGGTATGCGCCACGCGGCGGCCTGCCAGATCCTTCACTTCCTTGATGTCGCTATCCGCCTGGGTAAAGACCTGCAGCTTGTAACCGAACTGACCATCCGCAGCGCCCATGATGGCAAAGGGTACAGCGCCGGCCAGGTTCACCGCAAAGGGGGTCGGTCCGGTCGAGAAGCCCGCAACATGCAGACGGCCAGAACGCATCGCTTCGACTTCGGCCGAGTTGGACTGCACTGCGAAGAACTGCACGTCCTTGCCGGTGGTTTCTTCCAGATGTGCGATGAAGGGTTCCCAGATGTCGGCATAGACTGCCGGGTCTTCGACCGGCGTATAGGCAAAGACCAGGGTGTCGGGGTTGCTCAGCTTGGCCGGATCGGTGGGGGTGTCAGCCACCAGATCGCCGTTGGCATCGCAGTACAGCATGTCGAGCGCGCCGCGCTCGGCGCAGTCTTCGGCTGCGGTTGCGGTGATTGCGCTCAGCGTCAGTGCGCCCAGTGCCGTGGCGGCGCCGGTCCAGAATTTTACCATGTTTTCCTCCCTTGGAACGCCGGTGCCGGGAGTCACTCCCGCCATCGCGGCGCTGGTGGGGCGAAGATAAAGACCCGCATCCGGCGCATGCTAGGCGCGTATTGTTAATCAAACAGCGAGAAGCCAGCTTTCATGTTAACAATGTTTCAAACTGCATCACAGCTCTGTCGACCCGCTGGCGTATCATGGCGGGTCTTGGCAGTATGCCGCCCGCGAAGGCCGCAGGAGGTGCGGTGAGGGAGGATGTGATGCAGGACGGCAGGACAGAGCCGCTCATTGCCATTGTGGACGATGATCCGGACGTGCGCGAGACGCTGTCGGCGCTGATGCGCGAGAGCGGGTTCGATGCGGTCTGCTGCGCCGATATTCCCGCTTTTCATGCGCTGGGCGACCCGCCGCCAGTGGATCTGGCCCTGATCGATCTGCGGCTGCGCGGCGAATCCGGGCTGACGCTGGCGATCCATATCCGCGAGCGTTACGAGATCCCCATCGTGATGCTGACTGGTGTCGGGGATGAGATCGACAAGATCATCGGGCTGGAGACCGGCGCGGATGATTACATGATCAAACCCTTCAACCCGCGCGAGTTGGTGGCCCGCATCCGCGCCGTGTTGCGCCGTTATGGACATGGTCCAGCCAAACCCAGCGCCGCGCCGGGACAGCAAATCGCCTTTGGCACCCTGCGGCTGGATGTGCAATCCCGCCGTCTGCTGGACGCGGAAGGCGAGGAGATCCCGCTGACCAATGCCGAGTACCGGCTGCTTGATTATTTCGCCCGCAACCCCGACCGGGTGATCCCGCGTCCGGAACTGCTGGAGGAGCTCGGCTCGGACATGCAGCGCTACGTGGACAGGACCATCGACGTGCTGATCTTGCGTCTGCGGCGCAAGATCGAGGCGGTGCCGTCAAAACCGGTGCATCTGCAGACCCGCCGCGCGCAGGGCTATATCTTTCACCTGTCGCCGGGCTGACGTCGCATGCTCGCGCTTTCCCGTCTCAGCGTTCGGTTTCGCCTCTCTGCTGCCATTGCCGTTCTGTTCGGGCTGATCCTGCTGGTCAGCCTGATCGGCATGCGGGTGCTGAACCGGACCGAGATGTGGATGAATGTTCTGCATCAGGACACGCTGACCGAAGTGTCTGATGCGCTGGACCTGTCCCGCCGGGCGGCGGATCTGGCAACCTCTGCGCCGTTTCTTTATGCGCTGTTTCCCCCCTTCCAGCTGGAGCAGGAGGCGCAAAGCGTCTTGAAGAACCTGCGTAGCATCGAAGACCATGCCGCCCGCGACCCGGCGCTGGACCTTCCGCTGGCCCGGCTCAGGTTGGCGATTGATGATCTGACCACCGCGCTGGTGCCGCAGACCGCGCGCAAGGCGGAGCTCACCGCGATCGACCGGGACATGCTGCGTCTGAACGGGCGGGTGCGGCGGCTGTCGGGCGATACCACGCTGCCGCTGGCAGAGCGCGAAGTCTGGGCCGGTCTGCAACGACTGACCGCCAGCGCCATTGGCGCGGGGCGGGCGGATGCGCTGATCGAACTCGGTGAATTCACCCGGCGCTACAAGCGTGCCCGTGATCAGATCACTCCGCGCCTGACGCCTGTCCACCAAGCCACCTTTGACGAGATCGAAACAGCTCTCAGCCGCAGTGACAGCCTGTTCGTGCTGAAGCACCGCGAGCTTGCCGCGCAGCTTGATGCGGAGAACGCCCTGTTCCGTATCCGGCAGGAGGCGGGCCGCATTTCGACCTATGCCGAAGAAAAGGTCGCGCAGGCAGAGGCCCGCCTGTCGCAGGCGCGCGCAGAGACCTCCGACAACCTTGGCGTTGCCAAGAATTCCTTTCTGGCGCTGACCCTGATGAGCCTTCTGGTGGCAATCACCTCGTCGCTTTATGTGTCGCGCTATGTGGCCCGCAACCTGCGCCGTGTGGCTGATGCAATGCGCAAACTGGCCGCCGGGGATCACCGCAGCGATTTGCCCCGGGCCCGGGTGTCCGAGGATGAGATCGGTCAGCTCTTTGCCGCCTTTCAGGTATTTCGCGAAAACGCGCGCAAGCTGGACCGGCGCACTGGTCAGATCCGCCGTCAGAACGCGCTGTTCTCGCGTGTGTTCCGCAATATCAAAGACGGTGTCGCCATCAGTGCTGCCGATGGCCGGATCGAGGCCGAGAACGACAAGCTGCGCAGCCTGTTACGCCTGCCGCCGGAGGAGGCGGAAGAACCAGCGAATATGCAGGCGCTGATCGACCGCTCTGCCTTTACCCGGCAAGTGAGCGCAGGGGAGCGCGGTGGATTTGAGGAATACACCGATGCCTCGGGCCACGTTCTGGAGCTGCGCCATTCGCCGCTGCCCGATGGCGGGGCGGTCTGGTTGCTGTCGGAAACCACCGAACGCAAACGCATCGATGAACGGTTGGAGGAAATCCGCCGCGTTGAAACCCTGGGCAAAGTCGCCGGTGAGGTCGCCCATGATTTCGGCAATATCCTGTCCAGTATTTCCGGTAATCTGCACCTTCTGAAACGGGCGGATGACGAACAGGCCCGGTACCTGCGGACTCGCATCGGCTCGGCGGTGGATCTTGGCGTGTCCCTGACCGAGCGTTTGCTGGCCTTTGCCCGCAAGCAGCATCTGGAACCGCAGGTGACCGATCTGTCGATGCTGGTCGAAGGTATGGCCGACCTTCTGGAAATTGCTCTGCCGGAAAACATTTCGCTGGACTTTGATCTGTCGGCAGAGCCTGTCAATGCGCTGGTCGATCCGGGCCAGCTGGAAAGCGCCATTCTGAACCTCTGCGTCAACGCAGGTCAGGCGATTGAGGGAGCTGGCCGAATTTGCGTCTCGGTGGCGACGGGGCAGGATGGCGGCGCCCAGCTCAGCATCCGTGACGATGGCTGTGGTATGACACCCGAGGTGCTACATCGCGCAACCGAGCCTTTTTTCACCAATCGCAGCGACGGCAGCGGCACCGGACTGGGCCTGTCGATGGTCGATGGCTTCGTGCACCAATCCGGCGGGCGTCTGGACATCACCTCCCGCATCGAGCCGCCGGAGCGGGGCACCACCGTGACGTTGAATTTCCCGCCGCTGAAGGCTGAGGAGGCCCCACAGGAGGTCGCGCTGCAGGCGCCCGGTACGGCACTGGTGGTCGATGATGACCCGGCCTATCTCGACTCGGCCGGCAAGGCGCTAGAGCGGATTGGCTATACCCTGCACCGGGCCAGCAGTTTTGCCGAAGGCGCAGCGCAGATCCGGGAGTTGCCACAGCTTGACCTGCTGCTGAGTGATCTCAATCTCGACAATGGCGCATCAGGCTGGGATCTTCTGCAGCTAGGCGCCGGGCTGCACCCGGACTGCCAACTGATCCTGATGTCGACACGCCGAATTGGCCGGATCCCGGAAAGCCTGCGCGGCAGTCCCGGCCTGGCCTCATTGGCCAAACCGGTCACGGATGCGGACATCCGCAGTCTGATTTCCCAGACGGCGCAAAGACCTGAGGCCTAGCCTGCGCCGGGTGCCGCGGAGCGTGTTTCTAGGGCACGGGCCTCTGCCTCATCATATCCCAGCCAGTCCGACAGCACCGAACGCGTGTGTTCGCCGAGGAGTGCAGGCGCGCGCGCGGGGGCAGGGCCCTCGCCGTCGAACCGGATCGGTCCGCGCACCAGTTGCATGTCCCCCACGTCCGGGTGCGTCACGGTTTCAATCAGCCCGCGTGCTGCGACATGCTCCTGTTCCAGAGACTCCGCGATGCTGAGGATCGGCGCATTTGGAACGTCGAATTCGGTCAGCCGGTCCAGCCAGTATTCCGTGGTGTCTTTTTCCATGATTTCGCAGATTTCCGGCTCCAGCGCGTCGCGGTTCTCCAGCCGTTTTTCATACTCTGCGAAGCGTGGGTCGGTGATCAGATCTTCGCGCCCAAGGCAGCGCGCGAAGTTGTGCCAGAACCGTTCCGTCAGGCAGGCGACGATCACATGGCCGTCCCTGGTCGGGAAGGCGCCGTAAGGCACGATTGAGGGGTGACGGGTGCCAACCGGCTGCGGGCTGTTGCCACTTACAAAATAGATCTGGGAGAGATAACCTTGCATGGCAATCAGGCTGTCCAGCATGGCGATTTCCACGTGGCGCCCGTGACCCGTCGTGTTGCGTTCCACCAGTGCAGCGAGCAGACCGAACAGCGAAAAGATACTGCCCGCCATATCGCCGAGCGGAATGCCCAGCTTGTTGGGGGGCTGTCCAGGTTCGCGGTTCACATCCATCACCCCGGACAGCGCCTGCGCCACGATATCAAAGGCGGGTTTGTCGCCATGGGGGCTGTTGCGCCCGAAACCGGTGATGGAGCAATAGACCAGCCCGGGATTATCCGCCTTCAACGTCTCATAGCCAAGACCCAGCCGATCCATCACGCCGGGGCGGAAATTTTCGAGCACAACATCGGATTTGCGCGCGAGGTCACGGGCGATCTTTGCCCCCTCTGGCGATTTCAGGTCCAGCGTGATGCTTTTCTTGCTGCGGTTGAGGGCAATGAAATAATGGCTCAGCGGACCTTTGAAGGGCGGGAAGTTGCGAGTTTCATCGCCGCTGCCGACCGGTTCGACCTTGACCACTTCTGCACCAAGATCGGCCAACACCATGCTTGCATAGGGGCCGGACAGAATGCGCGAGAAATCCAGCACTTTGATGCCTGCCAGCGGTCCGCGTCGCTGGTCTTCCTGTTGCGTGCTCATGGTGTGTCCTTCTTTGCGATTATTTTCATGACGGCTGTTGCCGTGGCGATCAGGCGATCCCCTGCGGACAGATCCGCGTCCACGAACAGCATGGAGCGCGTCGCGTGGCGCAGGGTTGCGCGGGCTTCCAGCAGGTCACCGGCGCGCGCAGCGGTGACAAAGCGCGTATCCATTTGGAGGGTGACCGTCGGTTGCCGCTTGGCCGCATTCCAGGCCTCGATGGCGATGGCCTGATCCAGCACCCCGGTGACCACGCCGCCATGCACCGAACCGATGGCATTGCAATGGGAGGCATCGGTGCGCAGCCCATAGATATTGCTGCCATCCAGCGCCCTGGTCTTCAGGATGGGGCCGATCCCATCCATGAAGGGACCGGCCTTCAGCTCTTTCCAGCCTGTTTGTTCGGTGAATTGGGTCACTGTCTAGCTCCTCGTTTCGATTTGCATGGCTTCGATTTTGTCGCGCAACTTCAGCAGGGATTTCGCGAGCGAAGCGACTTGTTTGTCATCCATCCGCTCTGAAATACCGATGGCGACCAGAGAGCGGATCATCTGCCCGGCGGCGTTGAACACCGGCGCCGCGACAACCGTCACGCCCGAGATGTAGGTTCCCCTGTCCACCGCATAACCGCGCGCGCGGGTCGCCTCGATTTCGGTTAGCCAGTCGTCAAAGCTGGGCGGGTGATCCCAGACCAGTTTGTCAAAACCGCTGCGCAGCTCTTCGGGGTCGGTGACGTTGAATGCGGCAAACAGGCGGCCGGTGGCGCTGATCAGGATGGGAAAGCGGCTGCCAAGGTCGACCTGAAGGCGGAAGGGCAGGCTCGATTGCGACAGTGCGATGACCACCATCTGGGACGGTTCGGCCACCTGTGTCGCGATGGAGGTCACGCCGAATTTCTCGGATAGGCCAGAAAGCAGCGGCTGCACCAGAACCGAGAAGGTGTTCTTCTGAAGGGCTGAACGGGCCAGGGGCAGGATGCCGATTCCGATCGAGTAGCGTTTGGTATTCGAATCAAATTCGACCAGCCCCTCATCCTGAAGCACACGCAGAATGTGCAGACAGGTGCTGGGCACCAGTTCCAGCTCGCGGGCGATCGGATTGACGCCCACCGGTTCGTCCGAACGCGCCAAAAACCTAAGAATAGCAATGGCTCGCGTGACGGCGGGCACCTGTCTCTTGGTCGTGGTCTCTGCTGATTTTGCGGCCATTTTATACCTCTGTAACGCTTGATTTCATTGCGTATATACAATAATTATAGCGTATTGACAATAACATATCCTGATCCCTACCGTTGTCAACGAACACGGGCAGGCCGCGATGACGTGCTTGCCGGACGACGAAAGGGAGAGGATTGGCGATGCAACGCCTGACGGATTTCACATCCTACGCTGACGCGCTGACGCACTATTCGAAGGATGCGCTCTGGGCGCTCTTCGATGGGGATCGCGACAACTTCAACATTGCGCATGAATGCGTGGACCGCCACGCAGCGGGGGATCGCACGGCGCTGCGAATTGCGCATGCCTCGGGGCAGGATGAGATCATTTCCTTTGCGGAACTGGCCAGCCGGTCCTCCCAGGTTGCGCATTATCTGGTGTCGCAGGGCGTCCAAAAAGGTGACCGGATCGCGGTCATGATCGAGCCGTCGCTGCCCTTCTACTGCGTCATGTTCGGCGCGATGAAGGCAGGTGCCGTGGCGGTTCCGATGTTCACCCTTTTTGGGCCTGACGGGATCCGCCTGCGGGTCGAGGATTGCGCGCCGAAGATCCTGTTCACCAACGCAGAGAAGGCGCCGGAAGCCGTCGAAGGTGGCGCCGAACGGGTTGTTGTCGCAGATGCAGAGTTCCTTGATGGACTGGATGGTTTTCCCGGCGAATTCGAATGCTCGACCGCGGGTAACGACCTTGCCGTTCTGCAATACACATCCGGGACCACCCGCCTGCTGCCTGCGGCGGTGAAGCACAACCACCGTTCCATAGTGACGCTGATGGTCGCGGCGCTTTATGCAACGGGCATCCGCCCGGGCGATCGGTTCTTCTGTCCGTCCTCACCAGCCTGGGGGCATGGGTTCTGGCACGGCACGCTGGCACCGCTGGCCCTTGGCGTGTCGACCGGCACGTTCTCGGGCAAGTTTGACGCGGTACGCCTGTTGCAGGCCCTGCACGATTTCGAGATCAGCAACCTCACGGCTGCGGCGACCCATTACCGGATGATGCGCAACTCCGGCCGGGCAGAGGATTTCACCTATCATTTCGACAAGCTCTCCTTCACGGGTGAGCCGATCGACAGCGAAACCGCCGCCTATGTGGAACGTGTCTTCGGCACCAAGGTCCGCTCGATGTATGGCACCACCGAGATCGGTGTCATCATTGCCAATTATCCGGGTGCGAATGATCTGGAGGTGCGGGACGGTGCCATGGGCAAGGCCGTTCCCGGCGTCGAAGTGCAGGTCCAGCGCGACGATGGTTCGCCCTGTGACCCCGGAGAGACCGGTGAGCTCATGGTCAAAAAGGCGGGCAAGTGGTTCCCGACAAAAGATCTGGGGCGGGTCGATGAGGATGGTTATTTCTACCACGGCGGCCGGGCGGACGATGTCATCATTTCCGCAGGCTGGACCATCGGCGCAGTTGAGGTCGAAGATGCGCTGCTGAGCCATCCCGCCGTTGCCGAGTGTGGTGTGATCGGCGCCCCGGATGAGCTGCGCGGTCAGGTCGTCAAGGCCTACATTATCCTGAAAACAGCGGAGACTGCCGGGCTCAAGGAAGACATCCAGGAGCATGTCCGCTCCAAGCTCGCGCGGCACGAATACCCCCGCCAGATCGAATTTGTCACCGAACTGCCAAAAACCCCGGCAGGCAAGGTGAACCGAAAAATCCTGAGAGATCAACAAGCCAGGCAACTGGAAACCGCGGGCTGATCCGCGCGCACCAGACGTAATTCTAGGAGGAAAACGAATGAATGAAATGACCCGGAAATTTCCGAAGATCACCGAGGAAGGCCTTGACGATCTGCGCGAACGCGTTGGCGTAAAGATCGAAAAAACGGTCGAGCCCTGGTGCTATGAAGCGACCCGAGACAACATTCGCCACTACGCCCATGGCATTGGTGACGACAACCCGCTGTGGTGTGATCCGGACTATGCCAAGACCACCAAGTATGGCGATGTGATCGCGCTGCCTTCGTTCCTGTTCGCGACGAACCGGATCATCTCGGGCTATGTGGGTGGGCTGCCGGGCGTGCACGCGATGTGGTCGGGGGCCAACTGGAACTGGCACAAGACCATCACTCGCAACATGGAATTCCGCACCGAGGCCTACCTCAAGGATCTGGTCGAACACGACACCCGTTTCGCAGGGAAAGCCGTCCAGCAGATCTATCACGTCGATTTCTATGACACTGCGACGGGCGATCTTGTGGCGGATGCTGACAGCTGGTGCTTCCGCACCGACCGTGATCAGGCGCGCGAGAATGGCACCAAATATACAGAAGCCAAGGAGAAGGGCCGCCGTGTCTGGACCGAGGCCGAACTGCAAGAATACTACAAGTATTACGAGCAGGAAGAAATCCGCGGCGCCGAGACCCGTTATTGGGATGACGTTTCCGAAGGCACCGAGCTGCCGACCATGGTCAAGGGGCCGATGACGGCCACCGGCTTCATCGCCTATGCGCAGGGTTGGGGCGGTCTTTATATCCGGGCCAACAAGCTTGCCTGGCAGCTGCAGCAGAAACACCCGAGCGCAGGTCCGAAGAACCGCTACGGCATTCCCGATTGTCCCGAACGGGTTCACTGGGAAGAAGAATTCGCGCTCGAAGTTGGTGCGCCCGGCGCCTATGACTATGGTCCCGAGCGGACGTCCTGGCTGACACATCAGATCACCAACTGGATGGGCGATGATGGGTTCCTGCGGCAGGCGAAATGCCAGGTGCGTCGGCACAACCCCGAAGGCGACATCATCCTGATCCACGGCACCGTCATTCGCAAGTATGAGGAAGATGGTCGCTATCTGCTTGAAATCCAGCAACGTGCAGAACAGCAGGATGGCGAAATGTCCGCCATGGGCTCTGCAATCGTCGAGCTGCCCAAGCGTTAAGCCTGGGCGCTCGCGTCAACCAGAAGGGAGGCTGGTTTGACCATGATCGAACGCACGCTGAGAAAAATCGAGGACACCCTGCATCTTGCCGGGTGCCTCTCCCTGGTCGCCGTAGCGGTCTTGATCAACGCAGATATCTTGTTGCGTTTGATCGCGAACCGCCCGGTCCAGATCCAGTTCGAACTGACCGAACTCTACCTGATGCCTGCGCTGGCGACCCTGTCGCTGCCGCGGGTGTTCCGGGACGGTGGTCATCTCGCCCTGGATTTTGGCCCAGAGACCCTCCCCGGTCTTTGGGGAACGCTGCTGGCAAAGGCGCGTTTGCTTCTGCCTGCCGCCTTCTTTGCCGCGATCACCTTCATGTCTGCGAAATTTGCCTGGGGTGCCTTTGCGCATCACGAGGTCGAGTATGGCGTGATCGACTGGCCGCTCGGGTGGGCCTATGCCGTCGCACCTCTTGGGTGCGGTGTGCTGGTCCTGCGGCTGATCCATGATGTGTTCCGTCCTGCGGAGCCAGATCTCACCCGATAAACCAACAATGGGAGGAAACGAAATGAAGACCTTGAAGAAGATCACTGCGGTTTCCGCGATCATCGCTCTGGGCATGACCGCAACAGCCGGTATCGCCGAGACGCTGCGCCTTGGGGATTTCCAGTCGACCAGCCATATCGTGTCGATCGAGGGCACCACGCGCTGGATGGCAGCGGTGGAAGAGGCCACCGGAGGTGCGGTCTCGTTCCAGCATTTCCCGTCGCAGCAGGCGGCAAAATCCAAGGCACAGCTGGATGCCGTGAATAACGGCATTCTCGACGCGGCGCTTCTGGGCACGCTTTATCACGCGGAATCCCTGCCGCTGAATTCGGTGGTCGGCTTGCCGGGGTTCTACAGCTCGGCCCAGCAGGGTACCAAGGCGCTTCAGGCGATGCTGAAGGAGGGACCGCTGCGCGAGGAACTGCTGGCGGCAGGTGTCACGCCGATCTTCGGTTTCGTGCTGCCCCCCTATCAGGTGCTTGCCAAGAAACGGCTTGGTCTGGCGGAAGACTGGAAGGCGCTGGATATCCGGACGTCTGGCTCGACACAGGCGATGACGGCCCGCTCCATGGGTGCAGTGGGTATCTCAATCCCGGGGCCAGAGGTCTACACGGCGGTAGAGCGCGGACGGCTTGATGCGGTTCTGTTCCCGCTGGCATCGGTGCCGGGCTACAAGCTCAACGAAGTGGTGAGCCATATTTCCACGAATGGATCCTTCGGCGGCTATAGCTTTGTAATGGTCGTACGCAGTGACCTGTTCAAAGACCTTCCCGAGGATGTGCAGGCCAAAATGCTGGAGCTGGGCGCAGAAACGGCCATGCATGTGGCAAAGGCGCAGGATGACTCGGTCGAAGGTCTTGTCACTCAGTGGAAGGACGAAGGAATCGACACCTACACGTTCTCTGACGCGGAACTGGCAAGCCTCACCGACAGCATGAAACTGGTTGGCCAGGACTGGCTGGAGCGTATCAATGCGGATGGCGCAGAGGCGGTTCTCGAAAACTATCGTGCCCTGACTTCGAAGTAAGCCCGACAAAGACTGAAACGATCCGGGCGCCCATCTGGCTGCCCGGATCCTGAAGACAGAGCCGCGAACATGATCACTTTCCTCGCCCTTCTTTGCCTGCTGGCCCTATTCATGGTGTTCCGGATGCCGATCGCATTCGCCATGGGGTTGGTTGGCTTCATCGGACTTGCCTTGCAATTGGGATGGCGCCCTGCATTCGCTGTGCTGGAACGCATCTTCTTTGACAGCTCGTCCTCGTTCATTCTGGTGGCGATCCCGCTGTTCATCCTCATGGCAGAGCTTTTGACCTCGGGCGATGTGACGCGCCGCGCGATCCATGCCTGCCAGTGCTGGATCGGCCATGTCAAAGGCGGCCTTGCGATGGCAACCGTGGCCTCCTCTGTGCTGCTGGCGGCGCTGGTGGGTAGTTCGACCGCATCAACTGCGGCAATGGCCGCATCGGCCTTTCCAGAGATGCGTAACCATAACTACGCTGACCGTCTGGCGGCGGCCGTGGTCAGTGTAGGGGGCACGCTTGCCGTGGTGGTGCCGCCGTCCATCGTGCTGGTTGTCTATGGCGTCCTCACGGAAACCTCGATCGGGCAGCTGTTCATTGCCGGCATCGTGCCGGGATTGCTGACGGCATCGGGTCTGGCTCTGGTGATCAAGATCATCGCGACACGTACGGATCAGGCGCCCAAAGGGGACCCGTTCCAGCTGGGCAAGGCGGTCAAGGCCAGCCGCCACGTGATCCCAATGGGGTTGCTCATGGTCGGCGTCATCGGTGCCATTTACGGCGGTGTCGCCTCTCCGTCCGAGGCTGCGGCGCTTGGCGTGATGGGATCGCTCATCATTGTTCTTGTGCAGCGCAGCATAACCTTTGTCGGCCTGAGCACATCTGTGTCCGCGGCCATCCGGGCGACCGTCATGATCGTTGCCATCGTCACCTGTTCGGCGATCTTCGCGAATTATCTGGCCTTCACGCGGATCACCCATGCGCTTTTGGAATTCGCATCGACCACGGATCTGCCGCGTGCAGCGATTCTGGCCTTCATGGTACTGATCCTGCTGGTTATGGGCATGTTTATGGACCAGCTCGCGATCCTGTCCCTTGCGATGCCACTGGCGTTTCCGACCGCGATGGCGCTGGGCTATGATCCCGTCTGGTTCGGGATCGTGGTGACAAAGACGGTCGAGATCGGGCTACTGACGCCACCGCTTGGCCTGAACGCCTATGTTGCATCGGCCCAAACTGGGGTTGCGCTGGGCACTATTTTCCGGGGCATCGTGCCGTTCCTTCTGATGGAACTCGTGGTGCTGGTGGTACTGCTGTGCTTTCCGGAGATCACGCTCTGGCTGCCATCTCTGATGCTTGGCTGACCCAAGCACATATGACGAGAAACAACAAAGGCGCCCATTGGGCGCCTTGCTTTATTGGTCGGAGTGAGAGGATTCGAACCTCCGGCCCCTGCCTCCCGAAGACAGTGCTCTACCAGGCTGAGCTACACTCCGACCGTGGCGCGGGATTATACCCGGCGCGCGGGTTTTGCAAGCCGATTTGTCATGCTTTTTTGCAATGAACGCGGATTGTGAAAACTTGCGTCCCGCGCGGCAGGGCGCCATCCTTGGGAAAAACGAGGCTGACATGTCAGCAGACTATCTCACGGTGCTTGGCGGCATCGGTATGTTCCTTGTGGGAATGAAGATCATGACGGCGGCGCTGCGGGACGCGGCCGGTTCAAATTTGCGGGACATCCTGACCCGGTTCACCACAACGCCGCTGCGCGGGGTCATGACCGGAACCCTGTCGACAGCGGTGATTCAATCCTCCAGCGCGACCACTGTCATGACGGTTGGGTTTGTCGGGGCGGGGTTGTTGACCATGCCGCAGGCGCTGGGGGTGATCTATGGCGCCAATATCGGCACCACGGCAACCGGCTGGCTGGTGTCCCTGCTGGGTTTCAAGCTGAAGCTGGGCAGCGTGGCGATGGCCGGTCTGCTGCTGGCCGGGCTGGCGGACCTGTTGGGGCGCGGTGCGGTGGCGCGGGCCGGGCGGATGCTGTCGGGCCTGTGCCTGTTGCTGATTGGTCTGGATCTGATGCAGGCGGGGATGGCCGGGGCCTCCGAACTGCTCACCCCGCAGATGTTGCCGGGCGGCACGCTCTGGGGGCTGGTCTTGCTGGTGGGGTTGGGTGCCGGGCTGACCATCGTGATGCAGTCATCCTCGGCGGCAATGGCGCTGGCACTGGTGATGGTTCAGGGCGGTGCCCTGCCGCTGGAGCAGGCGCTGGCCATCGTGATCGGCATGAATGTCGGCACCACGTTCACCGCAATTCTCGCCTCGGTCGGCGGTTCGCGCCCGATGCGGCAGACGGCGCTGGCCAATCTGTTCTTCAACGTGGCGACCTCGGTCGTGGCCTTTGCCGCGCTTTTGTCCGGCGCAGCGTGGCTGCCGGTGCTGGAACAGGCAACCGGGGCGGTGACGACAGTCCTGATCTTTCACATGGGGTTCAACATCGTCGGGACCGCGATGTTCCTGCCGATAACTCAGCAATTCGCCGCCATGGTCGCGCGGCTGGTGCCGGACCATCCCGCTGCGCCACTGATCGATCTGGATCGGGCCCTTTTGCAGGATCCGGGACTTTCCCTCGTCGCAGGGGAGGCCGCCACGGCCACCATATCCCAGCGTCTGAATGCTGCCCTGGCCGCAGCGCTGCGCGATCCGCCGGATTACCGGTCCCTGTCGGCGCTGCAATCCGCGCAGGAGGCTTTGCAGGAATTGTCGGAATTTCTGGCGGATATCCGTCTGTCCGAAGGGCGCGAAGATCAGGAGCGTGCCTATGCGGCGCTGCTCCATCAGACCGACCACCTGATGCGCCTTATGGCGCGGAGCGGGCAGAAAGGGCGGGCAGCGACCCTGTCAGAGGATCCGATGCTGCGACGTCCGGCGCAGGCCATGGGGCTTGCCTTGGCGCAGCTTGCTGAAGGGCGCGCAGAGGAGGAGAAGACGGTGGCCCGCCTGGGGCGGCTGTATGACCTGATCGAGCTGCGCACCAAACGCCACCGGCGCGCGCTGCTGCTGGGAGAACACGCTGGTATCTACAGTCTGTCGGATGTGTTTTCCCATACCGATGCGATGCGCTGGATGCAGCGCTGCCTGCATCATGCCGAACGGATCGCGTATTACGGCGGGGTTGCGCGCGGGGCGCTGGCTGCGGCGAAAGATCCCGCCGCAGCCGAAAACAGCGACGCGCCTTAGAGGCTGGCGTCGAGAGCTGCGACGATGGCGTCGCCCATTTCGCTGGTCGAGACCGGCGTGACACCTTCTTCGCCCAGAAGGTCTGCGGTGCGCACACCATCGGCCAGAACCTTTTCGACAGCGGCTTCGAGCCGGTCGGCCTCTTCGCCCATGTCGAAGGAATAGCGCAGCGCCATGGCAAAGCTGAGGATACAGGCGATCGGGTTCGCCTTGCCCTGACCGGCGATGTCGGGGGCAGAGCCGTGCACCGGCTCATAGAGCGCCTTGGGGCGGCCGTTGGCCATCGGTTTGCCAAGACTGGCCGATGGCAGCATGCCCAGCGAGCCGGTCAGCATCGCTGCGGCGTCGGACAGCAGGTCGCCGAACAGGTTGTCGGTAACGATCACGTCGAACTGCTTGGGCCAGCGGCACAGCTGCATGGCGCCGGCGTCGGCGTACATGTGGCTGAGCTCGACCTCGGGGTATTCCTTGCCGACCTCGGTCACGACTTCGCGCCACAGAATACCGGATTCCATGACGTTGGCCTTTTCCATCGAGCAGAGCTTCTTGTCGCGTTTCATCGCCAGTTCGAAGGCGGAGCGTGCAACGCGGTCGATCTCGCTCTCGGTGTAGCGCTGGGTGTTGATACCGACGCGCTCGTTGCCTTCCTCGATGATGCCGCGCGGTTCACCAAAGTAGATGCCAGAGGTCAGTTCGCGCACGATCATGATGTCGAGACCCGCGACGACGTCCTTTTTCAGGGACGAGAAATCCGCCAGCGCGTCAAAGCACTGCGCAGGGCGCAGGTTGGCGTAAAGGTCCATCTCCTTGCGCAGGCGCAACAGGCCGCGTTCCGGTTTCACCGAGAAGTCCAGCACGTCGTATTTCGGGCCACCCACGGCGCCCAGCAGGACGGCGTCGACTTCCTGTGCCTTGGCCATGGTGTCGTCATGCAGCGGGGTGCCGTGCTTGTCATAGGCGGCACCGCCGACCAGATCCTCGCTCACATCGAACTGAATGTCGCGCTTGTCACCGTACCAGCCGATGACCTTGCGGACCTCGCCCATGACCTCGGGGCCGATGCCGTCTCCGGGCAGAATCAGAATCGATGGGTTGGACATGCGCTTCCTCCTTGAAATAGCTGGAATTGGGGTACTCTGCACCGCGGGCAGGGTCAATAACGCGGCCTTGAATTTAAGGGGCCGGAGGCCGCTTTGCAGCCTTTTCCAGCCCGGTGGCCAGCATATCCCAGACCCGCCTGATCCGTGGGGTCTGCCGCATGCTGGAATGGGCCGCCAGCCAGACCGGCAGGGGAGGTATGTGAATGTCCAGATCCAGCTCTTCCACCTCGGGGTCCAGATGGGCGACACCGCATTGCGAAAACCCGATCCCGCAGCCCGCCCGCAAGAGCTGCCAGTAGGCGGATTGGTTGTCACAGCGGACGGCAAAGTGATGCCTGTCCGCGTGGATGTCCATTGCCCGCATGGTGCGCAGGATCAGATCGTCGTCGTCATAGCCGATCAGATCATGGGCCCAGAGGCTTTCCAGATCTGTTGGCCGTCCGCGGCGGTCCAGATACCGTTTGGCGGCAAAGGCCCCGAGCGGCAGGTCCGTGATGTGGCGGGTCACAACATCAAGCTGGGTCGGGCGGTACATGCGCACGGCGATATCGGCAGCGCGAAACACCAGGTTTTCCGAGGCATCGCTGGGCACCAGTTCCAGTTCGATCTGCGGCAGCGCAGCGCGGATATCAGCAAGGATCTGCGGCAAGATGTAATGTGAGGCAAAGATGCTGGCGGTGATGCGCACGGTGCCCTTCAGATCCTGCGATTGGCCCGCCGCGGTCAGGCCGATCGCGTGCATGCGGGCGTGAATGTCCTGCGCCATCGGCAGCAATGCTTCGCCTTCCGGGCTTAGGTGTAGGCCGCGCGGATGGCGGTTGAACAGCCGCTGCCCAAGCTGCTCTTCGAGGGTCTGAATATGGCGGCCCATGGTGGGCTGGCTGCGCCCCAGCTGCGCGGCCGCCGCCGAGAGCGAGCCGGTTTCGGCCACGGCAAGGAAGCTCTGGATCAGGGACCAGTCGCTGAGTGTCGTTTTGTCCATTCAATATTGAATGGCAGATCTGAAAATTTATGCAATTGGTATATTTTGGTGAATGGATACATTGAGCCTGTCCACGATGGAAGGAACAGAACATGACACGGAAGGTTCTCATTCTCGGCGCCTCTGGCCGGTTCGGCCGTGCTTGCGCCCATGCCTTTGAACAGGCGGCGGCCGAGGTCACCCGCTTTGACCGCAAACGGGACAATCTGATGCAGTCGGCGCAGGGCAAGGATGTGATCGTTGCGGCCTGGAACCCGGCCTATCCCGACTGGGCGGCGCAGGTACCGGATCTGCACGCAAAGATCATCGCGGCGGCCAAGGCCAGCGGCGCCACGGTGATTGTGCCGGGCAATGTCTATGTCTTTGGTGCCAGCACATCGTCGCCCTGGTCCGAACGCTCGCCCCATCGGGCCGAAAATCCCTTGGGCCGCATCCGCATCGCGATGGAGAACGCCTACCGGACTTCTGGCGTGCGGACCATCGTTCTGAGAGCAGGTGATTTTCTGGATACCGAACAGTCGGGCAATTGGTTTGACGCGGTGATGACGGCGAAACTGGCCAAGGGCCGGTTCGTCTATCCTGGTAACCCGGATCTGCAGCATGCCTGGGCCTTTCTGCCGGATCTGGCGCGGGCTGCCGTTGCACTGGCTGCGCGCGGGGATGAATTGCCGGTCTATCTGGATGTGCCGTTTCCGGGCTACACCCTCACGGGGCGAGAGCTGTTTGCGGCAGTGAATGAGAGCCTGAACAAACCGGTCGCGCTGAAAGGCATGTCGTGGTGGCCATTAAGGCTGGCGGCACCGGTCTGGCCGATGGGGCGCTGCCTGCTGGAGATGCGCTACCTCTGGAATACGGCGCACCGGCTGGACGGCAGCGTGTTGCGGAACCTCCTCCCAGATTTTCAGGAAACGCCACTGGCCGAGGCGATATCGCGAGCGCTGCCTGCCGCCTATGTGAAAAAGAGGCTTGATCAGGATCTTCGTTCCCGCCGCTTAGTCGGAGCCTGAAGGATCCGGTCTTGGCAGTTCAATATCAACCCAGACCAGCCGGTGACGGCTGGCGCGGGAGGCGCTGTCGGTGCCCGGCAGGGACCAGAGCACCCCTGCATCTGCCACCGGCAGATTGACCGAGGGGAGGATATAGTCGACCCGCATCTGCCCGGCGCTGTCCCACTCCACCGTGTTGAGGCCCGCCTCGGCACTGGTGGGGCGGGGGTCCTGAAGTCTGGGATCGTCCAATAGCTGACGGATTGCGGCTTTGATGCCCGCGCCTTTGCCGGGGTCCAGATTGGCGCCGCCAGCGATCACGAACTGGCGCAGATCAGCAGGGTGGAACGGTTCGGGCAGGCGGCCATCCAGCAACAGTTGCCACAGGCGGATTTCGTCATGGTTGCGGCGGCCATTGCGGTCTTCCGGTCCATCAAACACCGGTGGTCCCGCCTGAAAAGTCAGCAAATCCAGCCGCGCTCCACCGGGCAGGCGTAGTGGAACCACCCAATGGGCGGTGGAGGATAGCCGCTGCACCGCCTGTGCCGTGGCCGACGGGAAGGGGCTGCCGTCCGCGTTTTGTGGCAGCAACGCACCGGGCAGGTCGCGCCACAGCATCGGCGAAAGGTCGAGAACCTCAGCCGTGTCGATGGGGATACGGGACAGGACGGCGATTCCGCCGCGGCCGGTGAAATCGCCATAGCCCTGGGAATCCCCCGGGCCACCCAGACGTCCATCACCATCCAGATCCAGACCCGTGGGAAAACCAGCATTCGGCGCGGCGGCAAACAGATAGGGGAAAGGATGCCCGGCGAGAGCCAGATGGCGCTCGAGCGCCCGAAGGGTCCGGTTGTAATAATCCCAGTCAATACCCTGCAAGGTCAGAACATCAGGCTTTGCCGCCAGGATGACGTCGATCACGGCGGCGATCTGCGGGTCCTCTCCGCGCTCGATATCGCGTAGCAGCAGGCCGGGACCCTTGCGGAACAGTTCGGTATTGAAGGTCGCGATCCGCACCGTATCAGCCTGCGCGGGCAGGAACAGAGACAGCAAAAGGAAGGCACCGGACAGAACAAGACCGGCGCGGTGTCTCATGCGGTTTGCAGAGTCTCGGGATCGGCATAGGCGGCGCGGCGGCGCTGGGCGATCAACTCGGCCACCCGCATCAGCGCCAGCCCGCGCATGATCATCGAGGCTGGGACAAAGGCCCAGGCGCTGACCGTCCAGACCAGAGTCTGCGGTGCGGCAAACACTGCGGGGTCGATGATTCCCGAGGCCAGTTTGATGGCCGCCGGAATGGCAAAGGGCAGCAGCGCGCCGATCACCATGTTGACGCGTCCGTCCCGTTGCAGACGGATCACCACATCGCCGCCCGTGGTGGGATCGAACAGTGGTAGGTTAACCCAGACGTTGAAGGCGCCGTTGCCCAGCGGCCAGTTCCCGATGCGGACCGCCAGTGCAAAGGTTACGATGCTGAGCGCCGCCACCAGATAGCTGATCCCGGCTGCCGAGCGAACCGCCAGAACCGTTGCGTCGGGCACATCGGCGGGCATCATCAGGGTGGTCAACTGCACCGGGGAGTAGGCAAAATCCATCCCGGCGCCCAGCCGCGCGGCCACTTCATGCACCAAAGCGGTCAGACCGGTCGGGTCCAGCGGATGGCGGGCGAGCAGGCTGAGCAGCCCGACCATGGCAAAAAGAGACAGGAACCGCATCCGGTTCAGCGGCGGTGCCTGACGGAATTCGACAAAGCTGGGAAAGCTGGAGAAATACTCGGCAAAGGTAAGGGTGCCACCCAGAAGCGCCATGAAGACGATAATCTCGGGGGATTCGGTGGCCGATACCGGCAGCAGCAAGGACGGCATCGCGATCAGCAATGCCACCAATACGCCGCGGGTTGCCGCGCCTATGATGCGTGCAAACACTACGATCTGTTCCCTTCAACCTGGACTGGCCGGTGCTTTGCCGTGCCTTTGTTCCAACTTGTGCCCCGGATCTGCGTCCGGGAGTCTGCCTCAATTATGCCCTATTTCTGCACGCTGGCAGGAAACCACTCAAGGGTTCTGAAAGAGAATCCACCACCCGGGCGGGTGTTCGGGCCGGAACTGGTGCCGGAATACATCAATAGATGCCTTCTGTTTCAGCACCTTGTAGGCCGATATACCAGATTTAGGGGAAGCGGTTGGGGCAACCGCAAGCCGTCATGACGGGTCAGCCTGCGATTGCGCGGGCCGCGAGAATCTTAGGGAATATGTCTTAATTGTGGCGCGGTGCCGCAAATGGGGCTGTGTTGGAACAAAGAAAGCCGCCCGGAACGGGCGGCTTTCAAATGTGTCAGAATGGCAATGCCGGAAGGGATCAGACCCAGGGGCGTTCCTGGGCCATCTTGTTTTCGAAGGCCTCGATCGCTCCGGCTTTCTCCATGGTCAGCCCGATATCGTCGAGACCGTTCAGAAGGCAGTGCTTCTTGAAGGCATCGACGTCGAACTTGATCACTTCGCCGTCCGAAGTGGTGATTTCCTGAGCTTCCAGATCCACGGTCATGCGGGCATTGGCGCCCTTTTCCGCGTCCTTCATCAGGATATCGACCTGTTCCTGCGGCAGCACGATCGGCAGGATGCCGTTCTTGAAGCAGTTGTTGAAGAAGATGTCGGCAAAGGAGGTGGAGATCACACATTTGATGCCGAAATCCGCAATCGCCCAGGGCGCGTGTTCGCGGGAGGAGCCGCAGCCGAAGTTATCGCCCGCAACCAAGATCTCGGCGTTGCGGTATTGCGGCTTGTTCAGCACGAAATCGGGGATTTCGCTGCCGTCGCGGTTATAGCGCATCTCGTCGAACAGGTTCTTGCCGAACCCGGTCCGCTGGATCGATTTCAGGAACACCTTGGGGATGATCATGTCGGTGTCGATGTTGACCAGCGGCATGGGCGCGGCGATACCGGTGAGCTTTTCAAACTTTTCCATCGTGCTGGCTCCTTACATCAAATCACGGACATCGGTCAGATGACCGGTGATGGCAGCGGCGGCGGCCATGGCTGGGCTGACCAGATGGGTGCGGCCCTTGTAGCCCTGACGCCCCTCGAAGTTGCGGTTCGAGGTGGCGGCGCAGCGCTCGCCCTCGGACAGCTGGTCGGGGTTCATCGCCAGGCACATGGAGCAGCCCGCAAGGCGCCACTCGAAACCGGCCTCCTTGAAGATGTCTGCCAGGCCTTCTTCTTCGGCCTGAGCGCGGACCAGACCCGAGCCAGGCACGATCATGGCGCGCATGCCGTCCTTGATTTTCTTGCCTTTGACCACTTCGGCCACGGCCCGCAGATCCTCGATCCGGCCATTGGTGCAGGAGCCGATGAAGACGGTGTCGATCTCGATGTCGGTCAGTTTCTGACCGGGGGTGAGCCCCATATACTCGATCGAGCGGCGCGCCGCTTCGACCTTGCCGCCTTCGAACTCTTCGGGGGCGGGCACGACGCCGGTGATCGGCAGCACGTCCTCGGGCGAGGTGCCCCAGGTCACGACGGGCTGGATGTCTTCGCCTTTGAGCGTCACGACCTTGTCAAAATGCGCGCCTTCGTCGGTGTAGAGTGTCTTCCACCAGTCCATCGCGGCTTCCCACTGGGCGCCTTTCGGGGCGTGCGGGCGGCCTTTGACGTATTCAAAGGTGGTTTCATCCGGCGCGATCAGGCCAGCGCGGGCGCCGCCTTCGATGGCCATGTTGCAGACGGTCATGCGGCCTTCCATCGACAGATCGCGGATCGCTTCGCCGCAATATTCGATGACATAACCGGTGCCGCCGGCGGTGCCGGTCTCGCCGATCACGGCAAGGGTGATGTCCTTGGCGGTGACGCCCGGTTTCAGCTTGCCGGTGATCTCCACCTTCATGTTCTTGGATTTCTTCTGGATCAGCGTCTGGGTGGCCAGAACGTGTTCGACCTCGGAGGTGCCGATACCATGCGCCAGCGCGCCGAATGCGCCGTGGGTCGCCGTGTGGCTGTCACCGCAGACCACGGTCATGCCGGGCAGGGTCCAGCCTTGCTCGGGACCGACGATGTGCACGATACCCTGACGAATGTCGCTGACCGGGTAATAGTGCACGCCAAATTCCTTGGCGTTCTTGTCGAGCGCCGCGACCTGGATGCGGCTTTCCTCGGTCATCTGCGCCGGGTCTTCGCGGCCCATCGTGGTGGGCACGTTGTGATCCGGCACGGCGATGGTTTTATCCGGGGAATGCACGGTGCGGCCCGCCATGCGCAGCCCCTCAAAGGCCTGCGGGCTGGTTACTTCGTGAACCAGGTGGCGGTCGATATAAAGCAGGCAGGTGCCGTCCTCTGCTTCATGCGCAAGATGCGCATCCCAGATTTTGTCATAGAGTGTTTTGGGGGACATGGGTCCTCTCCCGTTCTGTATTGGAATAGCTGGCTTTGGGCTGGGCTGCAGCCTTATAGGCGCGCCAGGACCGTGCGGGCGGCGCCATAGAACCGTTCGCGCAGGCGTGCGCGGTCTTGCAGTTCGATTTTCTGGGCCAATACGAAGGTCATGCCTGTCAGATACATCCGCCCCGCCTGACAATCAAGGTTCGAGCAGTGCGGTTCGAAAGGGCGCCGCCCAATCCCGGCTGCGCGGTTTTCCTTGCAACCTCATTGCGGCCGACGCCATGCTGGGCGGTGGAGGTCCCCATGAATCAAGAGCAGTTGCCCGAGACATTGATCGAATTTCTGGTGTCGCTGTGGAACAAAGTCTGGATGCTGTCGGAGCAGTTCCTGACCCCGGGCTGGCGACAGTATCAGATGCTGATCGTTGGCGGGCTGGTGATTCTGGCTTATCTGCTGCGTCTTTTGACCAAAACACAGTGGGACAATTGGGGGCATCGTCGCACCGGCTGGCCAAAGTGGCGGCTGCGGGCGCTGATTCATATGATCCGGCGGCTGACGCTGATTTACTTCATCGTCTTGTCCTGGGCGGCTTACCTGCTGATGCAGAATGTGACCTGGCCGTCGCGCAGCTACCTGATCGGGATCGCGGCGACCTTGGCCACGGCCTGGCTGGTGATCGGGATCATCGCCCGGCTGGTGCGCAATCACACGCTGCGGCGGCTGTTCACATGGTCCCTGTGGATCTACGCGACGCTGGTGGCGCTGAACCTTGTCGATGACGTAGCAGAGTTTCTGGACAGCGTTGCGATCACATTTGGCGCCATGCACCTGTCGATGCTGGCGGTTCTGAAGGCGCTGATGCTGGCGGCGGTGCTGCTGACGCTGGCACGTTTCGGCTCTAACGCGGCGGGCAAGGGGCTGAAGGGCAACAGCGATATCTCTCCTTCGATGCAGGTGCTGATCGGCAAGGCCATCCAGCTGGCCCTCTATGGGCTGGCAATCATTATCAGCATCCGCGCCATCGGCTTCGACCTCACCGGGCTTGCGGTGCTTTCCGGTGCGGTTGGTGTTGGCATCGGTTTCGGTCTGCAGAAGGTGGTGTCCAATCTTGTGTCGGGCATCATCATCCTGATGGATCGCTCGATCAAGCCGGGGGATGTGATCTCGCTCGGGGAGACCTTCGGTTGGATCAACGCGCTGGGTGCGCGCTATGTCTCGGTGGTGACGCGGGACGGGCGCGAATACCTGATCCCGAACGAGGATCTGATCACCTCGCAGGTGGTGAACTGGTCCCATTCTGACCGCTACGTGCGGCTTGATATCAATTTCGGTACCGGCTATGGCGATGATCCGCATCAAGTGCGCCGGGTGGCCATTGCCGCTGCGCGTTCGGTGAACCGGGTGCTGTCCACCCCCGGCAAGGCGCCGGTCTGTCACATCATCGGCTTTGGCGACAGCAGCGTCGATTATGTGCTGCGGTTCTGGATCAGCGATCCCACGGCGGGGCTGACCAATATCCGGGGCAATGTGTTTCTTGCCCTCTGGGACGCCTTTCAGGCTGAAGGCATATCGATTCCCTTCCCGCAGCGCGAAGTTCGGGTTTTGAATACTCCGCTGGAAATTTCAGAGCCGGTAGAAGAGCCTGCGCCAGAGGCGCCAAAGGGTTGAAAAAGAGTGCGCATATGCCATCGCGGCAATGCAGCGAAGCTTCATTGAAAAAAGGCCCCTGTCTTGCTACATTTACCGCAGCCCCGGCGCCGGGGGTGTTTCGGCGCGCAGCAAGGAGGACACTGTCCTGTCACCCGAACCCCAAGCGGCAGTTGCCGCTGTTAATGAGGCAGCCCCTATGCCTGCCAAGACTCGACCCACCAGCGAGGTGCTGCTGGAGCGGATCCTGACCTCTCTGGATGATGACAAGGCCGAAGATGTTGTGCAGATCGATCTGCGCGGCAAAACGGCCATTGGCGACTTCATGGTCATCGCTTCCGGTCGCTCAACCCGTCAGGTTGCGGCCATGGCCGAAAAGCTGACCGACCGGCTGAAGCAGGACTATGGCATCATCAGCAAGGTCGAGGGCAAGGACGCCGGCGACTGGGTGCTGATCGATACCGGCGACGTGATCGTCCATATCTTCCGCCCCGAAGTGCGCGAGTTCTATCAGCTGGAAAAGATGTGGGTGCCCGGCGCGGGCGCGACCAGCAGCTGATTTTGGAAACGGGGGCGGCTGCCCACGACCGCCAGGGTCGGCGGCGCCCCGAAAGACCTGCCTGTGATTTCCTTGGCTGAGATCGACAGGCGGGCGGGATCCCTCTTATGCGTGTACATATCTGTGCGGTCGGGCGGCTCCGCTCCGGCCCGGAAAAATCCCTGATCGACGACTATCTGACACGGTTCGACCGCACCGGCCGCGCCTTAGGCCTTGGGCCTGCGCGAGTGGTCGAGGTTGAGGACAAGAAGAACCTCGGCATGTCCGCCGAGGCGGATCTGCTGCGCAAGGCTTTGCCCAAGGGCGCGCTGATCTGCACCCTGGATGAACGGGGCAAGCTGCTGTCCTCGCCCGATTTTGCGGGCAAGATGGCAGGCTGGCGCGACAGTGGCCGCCAGGATCTGGCGCTGATCATTGGCGGCGCCGATGGCATCGATCCCAGCCTGCGCGCAGAGGCGGATTTTTCGATCTCATTTGGCAAGATGGTCTGGCCGCATATGCTGGTCCGGGTGATGCTGGCCGAGCAGATCTACCGCGCCGCAACAATTCTGTCCGGCAGCCCCTATCACAGAACCTGACGGGGTGGGTCAGGGCAGGGTCAGGCGAAAGCTTTCGTCGCTCCAGCCATCCACGACGCAGCGCGCCTGAAGGGTGACATGCCGGGTGCCCTCCGGGATTTCGATGCCGCTCAGGCTGCGGGTGAAGGGCTGTTCGTTCACATGCGGATGCGCCAACACCCGCAGACCCAGTTCGCGGCCATTCTCATCCAGCACGCGCCAGCCATCGGCATAGTGCTCCCATCCCGTATCGGCATGGGACAGCGTCACGCTGATCGTCCAGCTGCTGCCGTTCTGGTGGGCGGTTGCATCTTCGATTCGGGGCGCCTCGGCGAGGGCGGGAGAGGCCGCGCTCAGCGCGCAAAGCAGGGTGATCAGAGCAGGTTTCATGAAGTGCATCTTAGTCCGGTCGCGGCTGGGTGCGGAATCACGAAGATGTGTTGCACGCATCCTGTCCCCGCGTCTCGGGCGGAATGCGCAACAGCACGCTGCGGGACTGCGATGCGAATTCGCGCCGGTAAAGCACCGCCAAAGTGATCAGCGTGGCCAGGATCAGCGGGATCGCCCCCGCCAGCCACGCAGCCGAGGCCAGCGCGAAATAGGTGCAGCGCATACCCCGGTTGAAACTGCGCGCGGCGGTGATCGACAGATCCGCCGCCTGCGCCGCGCGGGGCAGGGCCAGTGGCTCAGCGGGATCATTGGGCACCGCTGCCATAAGTACCGAGCAATAGCCGAACAACCGGTGCGCCCAGACATATTTCAAAAAGGCATTGGCCAGAAACAGCAGAACCGTCAGGATCTTCACCTCCCAGACAAAGGCGGGCGCGCTGTCCTGAATCAGATCTTCGGCAACGCCAGCCAGCTGTTCGGTATTGCCGATCAGCGCCAACCCGCCGCCCATTGCGATCATCGAGGCCGAGGCAAAGAACGTCGTGCCTTGCCGCAGGCCGCTGATCAGCTGCGCGTCGAACATGCGGGGCTGGCGCGTCACCATCTGCACCATCCAGTCGCGCCGGAAATCCGCCATCAGGTAAGACACCGAAGGTTTGCCAGCCGCAGGGTTCTCGATCCGCCAGCCGATCCAGATCCAGCCCGCGACAATCAGCGCCAGCGCGGCAAAATCCAGGGTCGAAAACAGGGCGATACGGTCAATCCAGATCATGCCGCCACCCTAGCCCAGCAACTGGTCCCTTGCCAGATGGCATGAATTGGTAATATAAGTTTACCAAAGAGGAGTGCCCGCCATGGAAATGCCAGCCCCGGATCCCAAAGTCCTGTCGCGCAAAGCCCACCTGGCCGCGCGTCTGGCAAAGGTTCTGCCCGCAGACGCCCTGATCACGGAGGAGGCGGAGACCCGAGCCTACGAATGTGATGCGCTGACGGCCTATAAATGTCCGCCGCTGCTGGCGGTGCTGCCGCGCAGCACAGCTGAGGTGTCCGAGGTCCTGCGTATCTGCCACGAAGAGGGCGTGCCCGTGGTGCCGCGCGGGTCGGGCACCTCGCTGGCCGGGGGCGCCCTGCCAACCGCGGATTGCGTGATCCTGGGCGTTGCACGGATGAATGACGTGCTGGAGACCGATTACGAGAACCGCATCATCCGGGTGCAGACCGGGCGCACCAACCTCTCCGTATCCGGCGCGGTGGAGGAGGAGGATTTCTTCTACGCGCCCGACCCGTCGAGCCAGCTGGCCTGCGCCATTGCCGGCAATATCGCGATGAACTCGGGCGGGGCGCATTGCCTGAAGTATGGCGTTACAACCAACAACCTGATGGGCGTTACCATGGTGATGATGGATGGCACCGTAGTCGAAATCGGCGGCGCGCATCTGGATGCGGGCGGCTTGGATCTGCTGGGTGTCATCTGCGGCAGCGAGGGGCAGCTTGGCGTCGTGACCGAGGCGACCCTGCGGATTCTGCACAAGCCCGAAGGCGCCCGTCCCGTGCTGATCGGCTATGACAGCAACGAAGTGGCAGGCGCCTGCGTCAGCGATATTATCAAGGCGGGCGTGCTGCCCGTTGCTATCGAGTTCATGGACCGTCCCTGCATTGAGGCCTGCGAGGCCTTTGCCAAGGCGGGCTACCCCATGTGCGAGGCGCTGCTGATCATCGAGGTCGAAGGCAGCGATGCCGAGATTGATGCGCAGCTGAAGGTGATCAAAGACATCGCCCAATCCCACAACCCGGTCGAGCTGCGCGAAGCCACTGATGCGGATGAGGCCGCGCGGATCTGGCTGGGCCGCAAATCCGCCTTTGGCGCCATGGGGCAGATCAACGACTACATGTGCCTTGATGGGACTATTCCGGTGTCCTCTTTGCCCTACGTGCTGCGTCGCATCGGCGAGATGAGCAAGGAATTTGGGCTGGCGGTGGCCAATGTGTTTCACGCCGGCGATGGCAACATGCACCCGCTGATCCTGTTCGACGCCAATAAACCCGGAGACCTTGAACTCTGCGAGGAATTCGGCGCCGAGGTACTGAAACTCTGCGTCGAAGTCGGCGGCTGCCTGACCGGCGAACATGGCGTCGGGATCGAAAAACGCGATCTGATGCTGCACCAGTACTCGGGCGATGATCTGGAGGCCCAGCTGAAGGTCAAGGATGTCTTCGATCCGCAGTGGCTGCTGAACCCGGCCAAGGTCTTCCCGCTGTCGGTAACCGAAAGCCGCCGCACTCCGGCGCTGGCGGCGGAATGAACCCTGCCTTCAATGATTCTCCAGAACGTTTGGAAAAGAGCATGATGCGACCCGAAAGCGAGGCCGAACTGGCCGGGATGATCGCTGCGGCCAAGGGCCCCCTCAACATCCAGGGCGGCGGCACCCGTGGCATGGCCGTGGAAGGGGAGACCCTGAGCCTTTCTGCCCTCAGCGGGGTTGAGCTTTATGAACCCGGCGCGCTGACCCTAGTGGCCAAGGCCGGAACCCCGGTGGCCGAAATCGAGGAATTGCTGGCCGCAGAGAACCAGCGCCTTGCCTTTGAACCGGCAGATTATCGCGGTCTTCTGGGCAGCGAAGGCACGCCAACCATCGGATCGCTTTTTGCTGCCAATATCTCGGGGCCGCGCCGCATTCAGTCGGGCGCGGCGCGGGATTTCCTGCTGGGCGTGCGTTTCGTCGATGGCACCGGCCAGATCGTCAAGAATGGCGGTCGGGTGATGAAGAACGTCACCGGCTATGATCTGGTGAAACTGATGTCCGGCGCGCAAGGGACGCTGGGAGTGCTGAGCGAGGTGTCCTTCAAGGTGCTGCCGCGTGCGGCGCAGATGGCCACCGTTTCGGTCGGCGGTCTGGATCTGCCGGGCGCGGTGCGGGCAATGTCTGCGGCGCTTGGCTCGCCCTTTGATGTGACGGGGGCCGCATATGATCCCGACACGATGACCGCCCATATCCGGGTCGAAGGCTTCGAAGAATCGGTGGGCTACCGCTGTGACGCGCTGGTGAAGCGGCTGGCTGAGCACGGCATTGCCCACCGCGCCGAAGCAGGTGAGGATCTGTGGCAGGGCATCCGCGATGTGGCGGCGTTCCACGGCCATGACGGTGACGTCTGGCGGATCAGCGTGAAACCGTCCGATGCAGTGGAGTTGGCGCCGCGCCTTGGCGCGACGGCGTTGCAACTCGACTGGGGTGGCGGGTTGATCTGGGCGCTGATGCCCGAAGGTAGCGACCTGCGCAAAAAGATGTCGGGCGCTGGCACCGGGATGGAACCGGTTCCAGGCCATGCCACCTTGGTTCGCGCCAGTGCCGAAACCGCTGCGCGCCTTGGCCGGTTCGAACCGCAACCGGCGCCTCTTGCGGCCCTGTCCAAGGGGCTGCGCGACCAGTTCGATCCGCGCGGGATCCTGAACCCTGGCCTGATGGGATAAGACATGCAGACTGAATTTACCGAAGACCAGCTGAAGGATCCCGGCATTCAGCGCTCGAACGAGATCCTGCGTTCCTGCGTGCATTGCGGATTTTGCACCGCGACCTGTCCGACCTATCAGGTTCTGGGGGATGAGCTCGACAGCCCGCGTGGGCGGATCTACCTGATCAAGGACATGCTGGAAAACAACCGCGTGCCGGATGAAAAGACGGTCAAGCATATCGACCGCTGCCTTTCCTGCCTGGCTTGCATGACCACCTGCCCGTCGGGCGTGCATTACATGCACCTGATTGACCACGCGCGCGCTTATATCGACAAGAATTACAAACGCCCCTTTACCGACCGGGCGCTGCGCTGGGTTCTGGCGCAGATTCTGCCCTATCCGGGCCGATTCCGCCTCGCGCTGTTCGGTGCGAAACTGGCGCGTCCCTTCAAAGGGCTGGTGCCCGATGCGCGGCTTCGGGCGATGCTGGACATGGCGCCCAAGGACATCCCGCCGGTCAGCCGCAACGATGATCCGCAAAGCTTCACCCCCGCAGAGCCGCGCAAGAAGCGCGTGGCGCTGATGACGGGCTGCGCGCAAAAGGCGCTCAACACCGATATCAACGATGCCACCATCCGCCTGCTGACCCGGCTGGGCTGCGAAGTGGTCGTGGCCAAGGGCGCGGGCTGCTGCGGGGCATTGACCCATCACATGGGCCGTGAGGACGAAAGCCACGCCACCGCGGCCAAGAACATCCGCGCCTGGTGTGCCGAGATCGACGGGCAGGGGCTGGATGCCATCGTCATCAACACCTCGGGATGTGGCACCACGTTGAAGGACTACGGCCATATGTTCCGCAATGATGCGCTGGCGGCGGATGCGGCGCGGGTATCGGAACGGGCAATGGATATTTCCGAGCTGCTGATGCAACTCGACCTGCCCGAAGGTGGCGACAAGGGGCTGACCGTTGCCTATCACGCGGCCTGCTCTCTGCAGCATGGCCAGCAGATCAAGACGCATCCCAAGACCCTGCTGAAACGCGCTGGTTTCAAGGTGGTGGAGCCTGCCGACAGTCATCTGTGCTGCGGGTCGGCCGGGACCTATAACCTGATGCAGCCCGAGATCTCGGGGCAGTTGAAAGAGCGGAAGGTGAAAACGCTGGAGGCAAAGAACCCCGACCTGATCGCCGCTGGCAATATCGGCTGCATGATGCAGATTGGGTCAGGCACCAAGTTGCCCATCGTACATACGGTTGAGTTATTGGACTGGGCCACGGGTGGTCCGAAACCGCCGGCGATGACCGATGGGAACGGGCATGCCGCCACGGCTGAGGATCAGGTGCCGATCCTGCGCTGATCCCACAGTGGTAAATTTTTTGCGGGGCCGGGCTGTATCAGCGCGGCCCTTGCCGTATTTTCGCCCCAACAGATTCCTATCCTGAAAGCAGGGTGAGCAGGGAGACATGCGTGCGGCATTGGGTTTTCGGGATTTTGGCGGCGCTGCTGCCCGCGTTTGTGGCGGCTGGTGACAGCCGACTTCAGCGGCTCGACACCACGGATGCGGGCCGCGCCTGGGAGGCGGTTGGCCGTCTCGATGTCAATGGCGAAGGCTTCTGCACAGGCTCGCTCATCGCGCCGGATCTGGTCCTGACAGCAGCACATTGTCTGTTTGATGGGCGGACCGGTCAGCGGATCGCCCCAGAGACGATCGAGTTTCTGGCCGGCTGGCGCAATGGCCGCGCCTCGGCCTATCGCTCGGTGCGCCGGGCGGTGATCCACCCCGATTATGTCTATGATGGCGAGGTATCGACCGGGCGGGTGCGCAAGGATATCGCGCTGTTGCAGCTGCAGCGCCCCATCCGCAACACCACCGTTATCCCGTTCGAGACCGACCGGCGCCCGCGCAGGGGGAGTCGGATTGGCGTGGTGTCTTATGCGCATGATCGCTCCGAAGTGCCCTCGCTGCAGGAGGTCTGCGCCGTCACCGCACAGCAGCAGGGGGTTCTTGTGATGTCCTGCGATGTGGATTTCGGCTCCTCTGGAGCGCCGGTGTTTTCCTTTGACGGGAAAACACCACGCATCGTCTCGGTGGTCTCGGCCAAGGCAGAGGTGAACGGCCAGCGGGTGTCGCTCGGCGCGGCGCTGGGCGAGGGGCTGGATCTGTTGCAGGCGCAGCTGACCGGCACCCATATCGGCAGCCGCATGCCGCCCGGTGTGGGCCGGGTTCAGGTCGGCGATGGCCGCCGTACCAGTGGCGCCAAATTCATCCGCCAGTAGGCCTCAGGCGGGGGCATATTTCCGCGCCCTGCCAACCTCTTGAAACCCGCGATGCAGTCCTTATCTCGATTGTGTCGGGTCGCCGCCAAGCGGGGCCCGATGGAAATGAACGCCCTGCCCCAGACGTGGGAGGGCAATGTACATATCGCTCAATGATGAGGATGACACATATGCGTACCTTTGATTTTGCACCGCTGCACCGTGCGACCGTGGGATTTGACCAGATCGCGGACCTGATGGACCGGGTTCTCAGCAACGATGTAAGCCAGCCCAGCTATCCCCCTTACAATATTGAAAAGACCGATGCCGACAGCTATCGCATTTCGATTGCGGTCGCCGGTTTCTCCGAAGCCGATCTCAGTGTTGAGGTGAAGGAACATGCCCTGGTCGTGTCGGCCCGCAAGGCCGAAGCGGATGAGGACCGGACCTTCCTGCACCGCGGCATCGCCACCCGCGCGTTCGAGCGCCGTTTCACACTGGCCGACCATGTGCGCGTCACCGGCGCCAGCCATGCGGATGGCATGCTGCATATCGACCTGCAGCGCGAAGTGCCCGAGGCCCTGAAACCGCGCCGGATCGAGATCAGCTCTGCCACACCGCAGCGCGCCGAACTGGAAGCGCAGAAGGTCAACTGATCCTTCCCCGCACAGGGTTCTCCCTGCTTTGAAACTCCCCGAGGTCGCCGTCCTACCCGTGGCGGCCTTCCTTCCCCCGTGTCCGGATGCCGGGCGCGGGGGCTTTTGCGTTTGGCGCGTCTCATAGTTAGGGCTGACCGGATGGTAGGGAGGGTCCTTTTCTGCTATCAGAAGCTGGAAAGGAGCCGCCATGCCCCCTGCCTCTCGCCCTGCCTCACGATCCGCAAATCGTCCGGACGAATTCGTTCTGGCCGCAACGCAGCTTTTTGCCACGCGGGGCTATCATGGCGCCTCGATTGCCAATATCGCCGATGAACTGGGACTAACGAAACAGGCACTGTTGCACCACTTCGGCAGCAAGGACGCGCTGTATGAGCGGGTGCTGGAAGGGGTAGCGGATCGCATGATGCTGATGCTGATGGAGGCGCAGGACCCTGATGCCACGCCGGAGCAGCGGCTTGAGATGTTTTTCGAAACCTATCTGAGCGAGGGGCTGCTCAATCCTGCCGACAGCCGCCTGATCCTGCGGGAGCTGCTGGATGACCGACAGGAAGGCCAGCCCGCCGAACGCTGGTTCCTGCGGCCCGTTTTGCAGGAACTGGTGGCCATGGTGCAGGATGCACCGGCCTGGCGCGCCGCGCCGCCCGCGGCCGCATTGGCAGCGGTTTGCGATCTTCTGGGGGCGATCAGCTATTTCGCCATGTCGCAGCCGGTTCTGCCTCGCCTTCCGGGGCAGGCAGGGGCGGTCGAGGCTTTTCGTGTGCAGATACGAAGAAGGGTCCGCGACCTTGCCGGTCACGGACCCCAGTCCTGATGTTCTGAACCTCTGTGGGTCGGATCAGACCGACATGCAGATGTACTTCATCTCCAGATAATCTTCGATGCCGTGATGGCTGCCTTCGCGCCCGAGGCCCGACTGCTTGACGCCGCCAAAGGGCGCGACCTCGGTCGAGATGATCCCGGTGTTGACGCCGACGATGCCGTATTCCAGCGCCTCGGCCACTTTGTAGACCCGGCTCAGATCCTTGGCGTAGAAATAGGAGGCGAGACCAAAGATGGTGTCATTGGCCATGGCGATGACCTCGTCCTCGTCATCGAATTTGAACAGCGGCGCCAGCGGGCCGAATGTTTCCTCGGTCGAAAACTGCATATCCGTGGTGGCGCCGGTCACGATGGTCGGCTGGAAGAAAGAGCCGCCCAGCTCGGACGGGTTGCCGCCCAGGATGATCTCGGCGCCCTTGGCCGTGGCGTCTGCCAGATGGGCTTCTACCTTTTCAACGGCTTTGTTGTTGATCAGAGGGCCGAACTGCACACCGTCCTCAAGGCCGTCACCGACCTTCATCTTGGCAACCGCCTCTTTCAGCTTGGCTGCGAATTCATCATAGACACCGGCCTGCACATAGATCCGGTTGGCGCAGACGCAGGTCTGGCCGTTGTTGCGGAACTTGCACATGATCGCGCCTTCGACAGCAGCGTCGAGATCGGCATCGTCAAAGACGATGAAGGGCGCATTGCCACCCAGCTCCATCGAGCATTTCATCACCTGATCCGCCGCCTGACGCAGCAGCAGACGGCCAACCGGGGTCGAGCCGGTGAAGGTCAATTTGCGCACCGCCGGGTTTTCACAGAATTCGAGGCCTGTTTCCGGCGCGTCCGAGGTGGTGACCACGTTGAACACACCCGCCGGAATGCCTGCGCGTTCCGCTAGAACCGCCAGCGCGGTGGCCGACAGGGGCGTCAGCTCGGCCGGGCGGGCGACAAAGGCACAGCCTGCGGCCAGCGCCGGACCGGCCTTGCGGGTAATCATCGCGTTGGGAAAGTTCCACGGCGTGATCGAGGCGGCAACCCCGATGGGCTGTTTCAGGACGGTGATCCGTTTGTCACGCTGGTGGCCGGGAATGGTCTCGCCATAGATCCGCTTTGCCTCCTCAGCAAAGAACTCGATGAAAGATGCGCCATAGGCAATCTCGCCCTTGGCTTCGGCCAGGGGTTTGCCCATTTCCGCGGTTAGGATGGTGCCCAAGTCGTCCTGGTTTTCCATCATCAGGTCAAACCACTTGCGCAAGACATTCGCGCGTTCCTTGCCGGTCCATTTGGCCCAGTCTTTCTGTGCGGCTTCGGCCTGGGCGATGGCACCTGCAACCTGCGCGCGGCTGAGATCGGCAACTTCAGCAACCACATCGCCACGCGCGGGGTTGGTGACATCAAAGGTGCCCTTGTCTCCGTCAACAAACTGGCCGCCCACATAGGCGCGGGTTTCCAGCAGGGTCGGGTCCTTCAAAAGGGACTTCAGCTCGGTGTTCTTGGTCAGCATTGGTGTCTCCCCGGATTATTTGCAGGCATGCAAATCAGCTGGTCATTCATATGTCCAGAACCTTCGATGAGTCCAGAATTTGATCATAAATCTGCCGGACGCTGGGCATAGGCTAAGCAGAAGGGCCGGATGCCGCCGCTTCAGTTAGCTGTTTGACATTGTCCCGCGCAGCCCGTCACTTTGGCAAAAACAACAAACCGGGGAGACTGCCATGGAACTGGACGACGCCTATGCCAACGGAGCCTATATCGCGGGGGCCGATGATTATCCGCCGCGCTGGGATGCCTCGGCCGAGGATTTCCGAAACAGCCTGCACGAGCGTGCCCAGATCGACATCCCCTATGGTCCAGGCGATCGAAACAAGTTCGACCTCTTCCTGCCAGAAGGTACGCCCAAGGGTGTCTTCATCTTCGTGCACGGCGGCTACTGGCTGAGGTTTGACAAAAGCACATGGTCGCATCTGGCGGTAGGTCCGCTGGCGCATGGCTGGGCCGTGGCAATGCCGTCCTACGACCTGTGCCCCGATGTCTCCATTGCCGATATCACCCGGCAGGTGGCCTCGGCGGTGGTACATATCGCCGAAGAAGTGGACGGCCCCATCGCCCTGGCCGGGCATTCTGCCGGGGGGCATCTGGTCGCCCGCATGCTGGACCGGGCGCTGCTGCCCGAGGATGTAGGGGCGCGCCTAAAAACAGTGATCCCAATTTCGCCGCTGTCGGATCTGCTGCCGCTGTTGCGAACCTCGATGAACAAGCAATTCAAGATGGATGCCGAGGCCGCCAAGGCCGAAAGCCCGGTCGAGATGCAGGACCGCTATGACGTACCGGTCACCGTCTGGGTCGGCGCCGAGGAACGCCCGGCATTTCTGGATCAGGCGCAGTGGCTGACCGATGCCTGGGCGACCGATCATGTGATTGCCTTTGGCAAGCATCATTTCAACGTCATCGATCCATTGGCGGATCCCGACAGCGACTTGGTGGCGCTGATCGTCAATTAGGCAGCCCTGCCGATCTGCGCCGCACCGGGACCAGGACCATGACAGGGCGGCGCAGAAAACACTTGCCAGCGCTCCGATTCCGCAGCATGTCTGGGATCAGGGCCGGGCGATGGCGTCGCCGCGTGGAGCCGATTCCACGGGACCCTGATCACATATACAATCTGTCCTGTACGCCGGGACCTTTCTTGTAAGCAAAGGAAGGATCCAGCATGACTGCACGTCCTGACATGTACCGTTTTCACAATGGCGAAAAGGCGCCGCTGCAATTCCCCGTGGCCGAGTATGAGGCGCGCATTGCGGGCCTGCGCAAGATCATGGGGCAGGCTGGCGTCACCGCAGCCGTCTTCACGTCGATGCATAATATCTCGTATTATTCGGGGTTTACCTACTGCGCCTTTGGCCGTCCCTACGGTCTTGTGGTGACCGCCGATGCCGCCGTCACGATCAGCGCAGGCATCGACGCGGGCCAGCCCTGGCGCCGCTCTTTCTGCGATAATATCACCTATACCGACTGGCAGCGCGACAATTTCTGGCGTGCGATCCTGTCGGTTTCTGGCCCCTGCGCAACGGTGGGCTACGAGAGCGATCATCTGACCCTGCTGCAAAAGGGCAAGCTCGAAGCCTTTCTGCAACCGGCTGAGATGATTGATCTTTACGAGCCGACCATGCGCCAGCGCATGCATAAATCCGCTGCCGAGATCGAGATGATCCGCGCCGGTGCTGCCGTGGCCGATGTGGGCGGCTATGCCATCCGCGATATGATCCGCGAAGGGGTGCGGGAGATCGACGTGGCGATGGCGGGGCGCGATGCGATGGAGCTTGAGATCGCCAAACGCTTTCCCGATGCAGAATACCGCGACACCTGGGTCTGGTTCCAGTCGGGCATCAACACTGATGGCGCCCATAACCCGGTGACTGCGCGCAAGCTGCAGCGCGGCGATATCCTGTCGCTCAACACCTTTCCGATGATCTCGGGCTATTACACCGCGCTAGAGCGGACCCTGTTCGTCGGAGAGGTCGACCCTGACAGCCTGAAAGTCTGGGAGGCCAATGTCGCCGCCCATGAATACGGGATCTCGCTGCTGAAATCCGGCGCCAGTTGCGCCGAAATCACCCATAAGATCAACGCCTTCTTCGAAGAACGCGATCTCCTGCAATACCGCACCTTTGGCTACGGGCACTCCTTTGGCGTCCTGTCCCACTACTACGGGCGCGAGGCCGGGCTGGAGCTGCGCGAGGATATCGACACGGTGCTGGAGCCGGGAATGGTCATTTCGATGGAGCCCATGCTGACCATCGCGGAAGGCAACCCCGGCGCGGGCGGCTACCGCGAACATGACATCCTGGTGATCACCGAGGATGGCAACGAGAACATCACCGGATACCCCTACGGTCCGGAGTTCAACGTGGTCGCGTAACGGGGGCCGAAAGGCTCAAGAGTCGGGGGGTGACATCCGGACACCCCCCGTACACAGGCTGTGCATCCCTCAGGCAGAGCGAGTATTTCACCGGTTGAGACAATGATGGCCTCCGATCGCGGCAAGCCCCGTCCAGAGCCGTGGGGGGGCGCCTCAGACTTTCTTGTCCATTTTGAGGGTGCCGTTCTCACTATACTCGGCCATGTTGCCACCGGCAGAATGTGCAATGGTTTCGCCGCGGTAGGTCATGTCAAATGAACGGATCCCGACCTGCCCATCTTTGATTTCAAAGATCGGCTCGTCGATCCCGAATGTTGCAGAGAGAATCTCGGATTCCACGACGAGACGCATTCTGCTGGCTTCCAAGTTATCTTGCGTCCGTGCTTCCTGCATCTTCATATGCGCATTGAACTCATCATACCCTTCAACGGGCTCGAAGTTCGTACCGGTGTACTCTCCGCCAACGGTTGGAACTCCATTGCCATAGGTATTGATGGCCTCGGCAAAGCGCTGCAACGCAGACAAAGTCCTGCTCGCGTACTGCAGAGCTTCCTCTTTGCTGGAAAAGTTGACCGGATTTGCGCCATCCGCCTGCACTGACTTGTAGGTTGAGACTGAACGCGAGTTGACCTGAAGGTTGAACCCGTTTTCATCGGCAAAACGTGCCTCCTGGACGGATACCTCCTTACCCGCCTTGAGTTTCTCAACGTCAACCCCGCCTATGGATCCGCCCAGGGACACGGCGATTTTGATCATCCGATCATAGCCTTCCGCGATTTGAGACGCTTGGGATATCTCAGATGTCTTCGCCTCGGCTCTTGCTTCATACCTCTCTTTAAGTTGTAGCAACGCGTCCGACGGCGGTGGTTGCTGGGCTTTCATAGCCTCTACATCGAAGAACTTTACGTTAATCAAATATGATGCTGGAAATTGCATGGTTGGTCTCCTTTCCGTCACTAGGATACTCGAGCGAACGTAAAGAGTGCATTGCGGCCATAGGCTGTTTTGCGGTTTCCAGATCAGCCAGGTATTTTTGTGGTGCTACACAATTTCCAGCCAAGGAAATGAACATATCAGGGAGGCTGGGGCAGGCAGGCCGCAGTCCAGGGGTTATGCGGCGTTTTTCTCGCCGTCCACTGCCGCATTGCAGGCAATCCGGCGCATGTCGTCCCGGGTCATCGGCTGACCGAAGTAAAAGCCCTGAACCGAGGTGCAGCTTTCTGCGCGCAGGAAGCTGAGTTCGTCTTCGACCTCGACCCCTTCGGCAAGAACCGGAATGTCGAGGGCAGCCCCGAGCAGCAGCGTGGAGCGCACGATGGCGGCACGCTGTGCGTCTTTATGCACGTCCTGAACGAAACTGCGGTCGATCTTGATCTTGTCGAATGGGAAGGTCTGCAACATCGACAGCGACGAATACCCGGTGCCGAAATCATCCATGGCGATGCGAATGCTCAGCTCTTTCAGCTTGTGCATCACCTTCAGCGTATGCGCCTGATCGTCGATGATGCTGGCCTCGGTGATTTCCAGTTCAAGGCGTTGCGGGTCAAGACCGGTTTCGAACAGGTTGTCCATCACGTCTTCGACAAACGAGGGCTGGACCAGCTGTTGCGGCGCCACGTTGACGGCAATGCTGTAGGGGTGATCCCATTGCGCCGCCTCGCGGCAGGCCTCCCGCAGCACCCAGGCGCCGATATCGCGCACCAGACCGGTTTCTTCGGCCACCGGGATGAATTCATCCGGGGACACCCGACCACGCGTCGGATGGTTCCAGCGCAAGAGCACTTCGAACCCCACCGGCGCCAGCGTTTCCAATGTGTTCTGGAGTTGATACACCAGTTCGAATTCATTGTTCTGCAGCGCCAGACGCAGGTCATGCACCAGCTGCGTCTTGTCCCGGCTACGGCGGTCCATTTCCTCGTCGAATTGGCAGATCGGCGTGTCTGCTTCTGACTTGGCCCGATACATCGCCACATCCGATTTATGCAGCAACTGGTTCGGATCACGCCCGTCTTCCAGCGTCGATGCAATCCCGATCGACGCCCCGACCCGCAACGAGACTTCCTCCAGGTCGATGGGCTCTACTATGGCGGCGTGCAGACGCTCTGCAAAGCTCTGCACCTCCTCGATGCGGCGGAACCCCAGTTTGATGGCGACAAATTCGTCACCGCCAACCCGCGCGATGTATTCGCCTTCGCCTTTTTGTTCATTCAAGCTCTGCGAAACCCGGCGCAACACTGCATCTCCTATCGCATGGCCATGCAGATCATTCACCTCCTTGAACAGATTGAGGTCGATCGTCAGCACCGCCGCCTTTGCTGTCTCATTTTCAGTTAGCTGCGTCTGCAGGGCATCCAGTTTGCGGGTCAGCCACATCCGGTTGGGCATGCCGGTCAGCGGATCATGCAGGGCCGCATGAGTGAGTTGAGAACGGGATTCCCCTTCGAGATTGACCTCAATACTCGCAGAAGCGATGGCGATCAGCAGAATGATCCCTGTCACTCCGAAGATCAGCATGGCCATGGCGGTATCCGAAATTGTCTCGGTCGGCACCTCAATTGAGGAATCCAGCCGGATCTCGATGGCGCTCATCCCGGTGAAATGCATAAGACAGATCGCCAGGACCATGGCCCCCGCTGGCCATAGCCGCCCGGCCACCCCGCCCAGGCGTTGGACAATCAAACCATAGCTGAGTGCGCCAACACCCGCGCCCAGAAGGACAGAGGCCACCAGATGCGGAAGGCTCCAGACAATCGTTCCGGGGAGCAAATAGGCGTTCATGCCAGTGTAATGCATCGCCGTCACGGTCAGCCCGAACACTGCCCCCGCTGCACAGGCCGCAATCCGGCTGCGGGCATAGGCCAGCCCAGCGTTTGCAGCCAGTGAACCGATGACGCCGACCAGAAGCGATACGCCAGTCAGCACCGGTTCATACCCATGCGCATAGCCCGGGTCATAGGACAGCATCGCGATAAAGTGGGTCGACCAGATCGTGGCCCCGGTGATCAAACCGGCAAGGGGCAGCTGAACCAGGCGGCGCATGCCCGTCCACTGGGTCAAACGGGTGGACATATGTGTGGAGAGAACCGAACCGATGACGCAAATAAAAGCAGCCACGGCAACCAGGCCATAAATATGCTCCTGGGTGATACAGTCCAACAGACGATACATGAACCAAGTCCTCGGGTCGTATATGAGATTCAGTCTCTTGTCCCGTTGAACGGTTAACAAAACAACCGTGATTCAGCTCGCCCCAGAGATAACATGAGTATCATTGTAATATTTAAAAAGTGATCATCCGCCATCCTGCCTTGGCGGGCTATGGTGGAAACGGCTCTCCGACCCCTCCCATTGCACGCTCCCTCGCAATCGGGCATAGGAGGGGGAACCCTCCTGTATTGTGCAGGCTGGGGCGGGCAGGGGGCTATGCAGTCCTGTGCCGCCCCAAGGATCCCTAACCGAGCCTTATAGACTGACCTCCGCCCCATGGACGATCTGCCCAAGAAGACCAAGAATGAATTCGCTCTGATCCAGCTTCTCCCCAACATCATGACGGTGGGGGCGATCTGTGCGGGGTTGTCGGCGATCCGGTTCGGGGTGCAGGGAAATTACGTGCTGGCGGTGCAGCTGATCCTGCTGGCAGCGCTGCTGGATGGTCTTGACGGGCGGTTGGCGCGGGCCTTGGGCAGCGACAGCAAGATGGGGGCCGAGCTGGATTCGCTCGCGGATTTCCTGAACTTCGGCGTCGCGGCGCCGCTGGTGATCTATTTCTGGGCCTTGCAGGATATGCGCAGCGCCGGGTGGATTTCGGTGCTGGTGTTCTCGGTCTGCTGCGTGGTGCGGCTGGCGCGGTTCAACGTGGCGGCGAAATCGGATGAGCCGGTCGTGGGCGAACGCCTTGGCTACTTCACCGGCATCCCTTCGCCTGCCGGGGCACTACTGGCGATGCTGCCGATGTTCGTCTCCTTCTCCTTCTCCGGCGGGCTGGTCGTTCCGGATCTGCTGATCTGCTTTCACATGGTTGTCATAGGTTTCCTTATGATCAGTCGCATCCCGACTTGGTCGCCCAAGGCGGTGAAGATCAGCCGGGAGAATGTGAAATATTTCCTGGTGGGCTGTGCCTTTGCCGGGGCGGCGGTTCTGACCTATGCTTGGACGACGCTGGTTGTGTTGTGCCTTGTTTACGTGGTTTTGGTGGTCTGGGGGCTGATCCGAAAGGTACCGGATTGAGCGGGTAACAAGAAAACGGGGAGGCACGGGATTGGAACTGAAGGCGGTTCAATCATCCTACGCGCGCTGGGCGCCAATTTATGACAGGACATTCGGGGCGGTTACCAATGCCGGGCGGCGCCGGGTCGTGAACTATATCAACCGGCGCGGCGGCAGCGTGCTGGAGGTTGGCGTTGGCACCGGGCTGTCGCTGCCACATTACGGCGCGGATCTGTGCGTCACTGGCATCGATTTCAGCAACGAAATGTTGGCAAAGGCGGAAACCCGCGTGGCCGAGATGGGGCTGGCCAATGTCGCCGGGTTGCGGCAGATGGATGCGCGCGATCTGGATTTTCCCGATGCCTCCTTTGACACGGTGGCGGCGATGCATGTGCTGTCGGTGGTGCCCGAGCCGCAAAAGGTGATGGCTGAAATCGCCCGGGTGCTGAAACCCGGCGGCGAGGTGGTGATCAGCAACCATTTCAAAAGCACCCAGGGCGTTCTCGCCTCGCTTGAGAAGATATCGGCCCCGTTTGCCAATGTGCTGGGCTGGCATTCCGATTTCGAGATCGGGACCATCCTTGGCGAAGAGACGCTCAGCCTCAAGGAGCAGGAAAGTCTGCCCCCCTTTGGGATGATGACCTTTCTGGTGCTGAAGAAAGCCCGCCAAAACTAAGCCAGTGCCCGAACTGCCTGCTTCGGATGGGCGGCGGGCGCCCCTGCGCCCTTGTGCGGTCGGCGGGATTGGCATCGCGGCAAAAACGCTTATGTTCGAAGGGGTAAGCCAGCGCATTGGCCGGGCTCTGCCGCAGGGCAGCGCCGCAGGGTTGGGCCGCGTTGGGGCTGGGGGCGGTGATGTTAGGCTTTTTGCGGCTGTTTTTCTTTCTGATGATCGGGCTCACGGTGGTTTACGGCGCCGTGTCGCTCTACTCGCGGGAAATGCGCCGGGCTAAACTGAAACGCCGCTGGGCCGAGAAGGGCTTGACCGGAGATCGCGCGACCTTCATCCAGCGGGGGTTGCGGCAGTATGACCATTCGTTCCGGCGTCGGCTGATCCTGCTTGTCTATGTGGTGCCGCTGGGATTGATTGCGACACTGATCTATATGGTCAATTTCAGATAGGAGGCCTTTATGGGCTACATCAAATGGGGATTTCTGATCACCGTCTGGCTGCTGTTCGGGGCCTTCCTGCACTATACGTTGCCGCAGTATGACGTGGTGCGGATCGTCAACACCTACGAGGAACGTCAGGAACTGAATGACTGGACGCGGATGTTCTGGTCGACGCCCGACACCCAGTCGACCGAGCAGAGCAACCGGGATGTGCAGTTCATTCAGGCGGTGCGTCCCGATGGCAGCGCGATCGTTTACCGGAACGAGGACACCGGTTGGAACTGGCCGCCCTATTTCAAATTCGACACCGCCAATCTGTATACCGAGGCCAATGACGCGATCTCAAACAAGGCCGCGCCGGAATGGGTGGCGGTGCTGCACTATGGTTGGCGCAACGAATTCCTGTCGGCCTTTCCCAATGCAGTGGGGATCAAGCCTGTTTCTGGGCCGGATGACAAACCTCTGAACTGGGTCAGCATCCTGATCCTAGTACTGATTGCGGCGCTATTCTGGGCCATCTACGTGCGCTGGCGCCGCTTCCGCCGCAACCGGCTCGACCCGATGATCGATGATGTGGAAGACAGCCTTTATGCCGCTGGCGACGCCATATCGGAGCGCCGCAGCAGGCTGCGCCGCTGGCTTGGTGGCGGCAACAAGTGACCCTGTCCGCCGCGCCGGGGGTGCGGGGTGGCCCTTCCGGTTGAGGTCGATTAATCGCTGAACAGATCTGGGTTCTGGCTGATCGCTTGAGCCTGCTCCGCCGTAATGCCAAACACCCTGGCCAGTTTGGCGACCTTGTCTTCTGCAGTGTCCGCCTCGTGCAGGGTAACGAAGGGATCAAACCCGGCATCCCGGATCCGGTCGGTTTCATGCAGGATATCATTGCGGATGGTCGGCAGGATCCGGTCTAGGGTCTGTTTCGGTGTCTGCACTCCGACAAGGCCAGATCGCTGGGCATGGGCAATCAGATATTCATCGGTGAAATCACAATCGAGGTGAAGCACCTGCGTCACTGAGCGGTCAGAGGCGAAGTCATTCATCAGCTCCAGCCCCGAGGGATCTATGCAGACGATCAGCCGGTTGCTGTCGTAATATTCAAACAGCATGCGCATCAGGGCGCGGCGGTGGCGAGTGCGTTTCCACAGCGAGGCTTCGATCCCGCCAAGATCGGGTAAGGGCGTGTCTTCCTCGTGGAAGAGATAGGCGATGGCCGGAACCTCGGTGCGCTCGTTGACTTGCCGGATCAGCCTCTTGGCCACGTGCCATTTCTTGCACACGACCATGGTCAATTCCCGCTCCCGCCCCAGGCTGCTCTCGGTTTCCCAGAACCGCGGTGCAAAGCGGCGTCCGTTGCGACCGCGCTGGGTAAGAAACTGGAACAGGCTGCGCCCCTCGTTCGAGATCTGGAACTCCACGCCCTCGGCCGCGTAGAGCCGCCCGAGACGGCGTTTCAGATCCTTGGCATCCGGGCTGATCTTGCGGGCAAAGAGGAAATCCTGGCTCAGCAGCAGATCGTAGTGATCGTTGTAGAAATTCACCGGCATTCCGTAATCGGTGAACATCAGAAATGTGAGCGTGCGGCACTGGATCTCATCGCCCGGGATCAGGTGGCGGACCAGCGTCTGGAAAAAGGTCTCATCCGGGATCCATGTGGTGCGGAAGAAGCGGACCACATCGCGCCGCTCCCGCACGAATTGCAGGATCGCCTCAACAGTGCGGCGGCGCAGGCACCACCACTGGCTGCCAATCTGGACCTGAATGTCCGAAGGCACCGCGCGGTGCAGACGGAGTTTCTTCTGAAGGTTATGACTCCATTCGAACAGAGCCTTGTTCTTGCGTTCGTTGAAGACATGCCGGTAGATCAACCGGTCTTCCTTCATGCCGGTCTTAATCCAGTCGCTTTCGAAGAAATCAAAGCTTTCGATGAAGTCGAAATCGTTCTGGTCCAGATAGTCATGCGCGTACTGGGCGGTCTTGATCGCCATGCAATCGCCCGAGAGCATGTAGAAATGGGTGGCCCGGGGGAAGTTGTCGGCGGCGGTGCGCATTGCCGCAAGGGTGGCACGGACCAGCGACCATTCCCCCCAGCCGCATTTGATGCGTCGCCGCGGAAAGCAGACGTTGGGATTGTCGTCGAGGGCCGCGCGGATCTCGGCGTAGTCCTGATCGCTGGCGCGGCCGTCGAAATGGATCACCATGTAATCGCCGACCGCCGTCAGCCGTTCAGCCTGCTGGATGATCGCCTCAGGGTCCTTATGGCAGAGCAGTATATATGCAATTTTTGCCATTCTGACGACGGTATGCCCCTGTTTTGCTGGATTGTCTTCTTGATAAAGCTCGGAGCTGTTTGAAGAAACAAGATTATTTGTCTTTTGGCCGCGATGTGGTCATTGTTGCCTCGAGTGGACAGGAACGGAGTTGGTTGCGGATGGGATTCCCAGGAACCTGGATGACCGAGAGCGAAAGCGTGATTTACCGGGTGGTGCCGAAATGCGCCTGTTCGACCATCGGTCAGATACTCTATTATTCCGATCACGGCAGGTTCTTTGATGGCGATATTCACGATTCAAAGGAAGGCCTGCACAAATGGGCGCAGGAGGCCAGTCAGGAGCCGATCAGCCGCAATGTGCTGGGCCAGCGCACCTATGCCTTCACCTGCGTGCGCAACCCCTATACCCGGGTGCTCAGCTCCTTCTTTGACAAGATCTGCGGCATCCAGCGCAACGGCAAGCGCTATCGTGGCAATCTGGTGCCACGGCTGGTCTATGATTACGGGATCGAGGTCGGCGGCGAGGATGGCCAGCAGGAGTTCGACCAGATCAAGAGCTTCCGGCGGTTCCTTTTATTCGTGCGCGATACCATCCGGTTCCGGCGGCCGATGGAGCCGGATATCCACTGGTCGGCGGCCTCGGGGCATGTGTCGACCTTTATCGTGAATGGCGGACGCTACAACAAGATCATCTGGACCGAGGCCTTCAACGACGGCATGAGCCAGGTTCTGGACGCCATCGAGACGCCGCATCCCGTGGACCTTGCGGCAATCCCGCGCTTCAACGAAAGCGAAGGCCATGGCCCCAAACGCGCGCATCCGGTCGAGGATTACTTCGACGATCTGTCGATGCATCTGATCTATGAGATCTACAAGCGCGATTTCGACTTGTTTAAATACGATTTTGAAAACCCCGCCAAAAAGATGCCCATCGGAGAGATCGATCTGGACGAGGTGCACGCCAAGCTGGGCGACTGATCGCGCTGCTTTTTACGCTGCGAAAGGGAAGGCTCCCGCCCATCGTCGGGCATTGAAAATGCCCATCCGCTGGTTGGGCGTGGCGCCGCTGGCGCGGCGCGAAGGGGTTTGCTGAGAAGCGGTTGAGGGGCAGGTCTGCCCTCAACGCGCCCTATCGATTTTCTTTGGGCTGGGCGCGTCAAGGGTGAACCGCGCGTGCCGCGCGGCGGCCGGGCCGCCCTTGACCCGGGCCGCAGATGCTGCGGTCGAAGGCCGGATAAGAAAAAGGCCCCTCAGCCGGGTTGGCGAGGGGCCTTCGTCATTCATTCAGAGGCGGTCACTCGTCGTCTGGCAGCGCGCGCACGGCGCCCTTGGCGGCGCTGGTGGTCAGCATCGCGTAAGCCTTGAGTGCAGTCGAGACCTTGCGCTTGCGCGGTTTCGCTGGTTTCCAGCCAGCGGCCTCTTGCGCGGCGCGGCGGCTGGCGAGTTCCTCGTCCGAGACGGCCAGATGGATCGAGCGGTTGGGGATGTCGATCTCGATGGTGTCGCCCATCTGCACGAGGCCGATGGCGCCGCCTTCGGCCGCTTCGGGGGAGACGTGACCGATGGAGAGACCCGAGGTGCCACCGGAGAAACGCCCGTCGGTCAGGAGGGCGCAGGCTTTGCCGAGACCCTTGGATTTGAGGTAGGAGGTCGGGTAGAGCATTTCCTGCATGCCCGGACCGCCGCGCGGGCCCTCATAGCGGATCACCACCACATCGCCTTCCTTGACCTTGCCGGTCAGGATGTCGCTGACGGCCTGATCCTGGCTTTCGCAGACATAGGCCGAGCCGGTGAATTTCAGGATGCTTTCATCGACGCCCGCGGTTTTCACGATGCAGCCATCGAGCGCGATATTGCCGAACAGCACCGCTAGGCCGCCGTCCTTGGAAAAGGCATGTTCGGCCGAGCGGATGACGCCGCCCACGCGGTCGGTGTCCAGTTCCTTGTAACGGTTGGACTGGCTGAACGCCTCGGTCGTGCGCACGCCGCCGGGGGCAGCCTTGAACAATTCCTCGGCCTCGGGGTTGTTGGCGACCTTGACGTCCCATTTGGCGATGGCTTCGCCCATGGTGCTGGAGTGTACGGTGGAACAGTCATCGTGCAACAGACCGGCGCGGCTGAGTTCTCCGAGGATCGAGAAGATGCCGCCAGCGCGGTGCACGTCTTCCATATGGACGTTCTCGATGTTGGGGGCCACCTTGCACAGGCACGGCACCTTGCGGCTGAGCCGGTCCATGTCGGACATGTCGAAATCCACCTTGCCTTCATTGGCAATGGCCAGGAGGTGCAGCACGGTGTTGGTGGAACCGCCCATGGCGATGTCGAGGCTCATGGCGTTTTCAAAGGCCTCGAAGGTGGCGATTTCGCGCGGCAGCAGGCCTTTTTCCTCGCCCACGTAGTGGCGTTTGGTGATGTCGACGATCTTGCGGCCCGCCTCCAGGAACAGGTTCTTGCGGTCGGCGTGGGTGGCAAGCGTGGAGCCGTTGCCGGGCAGGGCAAGACCCAGCGCCTCGGCCAGGCAGTTCATCGAGTTGGCGGTGAACATGCCCGAGCAGGAGCCGCAGGTGGGGCAGGCGTTTTCCTCGATATGCTGGACCTGTTCGTCGCTCAGTGTGTCGCTGGCGGCGGCAACCATGGCATCGACGAGGTCGATCTTCTTGGCATCCAGATCGGCGATGTCGATCTTGCCCGCTTCCATCGGGCCGCCGGAGACGAAGATCACCGGGATATTGAGACGCATGGCGGCCATCAGCATGCCCGGAGTGATCTTGTCGCAGTTGGAGATGCAGACCATGGCATCAGCGCAATGGGCGTTGACCATATATTCCACGCTATCCGCGATCACCTCGCGCGAAGGCAGCGAGTAGAGCATGCCATCATGGCCCATGGCGATACCGTCATCCACCGCGATGGTGTTGAATTCCTTGGCAACGCCGCCTGCGGCCTCGACCTCGCGGGCGACCATCTGGCCGAGATCCTTGAGGTGGACGTGACCGGGCACGAACTGGGTGAAGGAGTTGACGATGGCGATGATCGGCTTGCCGAAATCATCGTCTTTCATACCGGTTGCGCGCCAAAGGCCACGCGCGCCGGCCATGTTGCGTCCATGGGTGGAGGTTCTGGATCGGTACATTGGCATGTGGCTATTTCCCCTTTTTACCCTCAGGGACATGATTCGCGAAACAAACGCAATAACTGAGGGGCGATTTTGGTTATTTTGCTCCGATTTCCGGGGCGGTTGCGGAATGGGTTATGCGGGTTTTCTGAATGTCACCGACGGGCGGCTCAGCGTGAGGTGACAGACCAGGCCGATCAGCAGGGCCCAGAAGGGCGCGCCGATCCCGAGAAAGCTGATGCCCGATACCGTGCCCATAAAACACAGCAGTGCCGCCTCGCGCCCTTCGGTCGGGGTCAGCGCATGGGACAGCCCGTTGCCGATGGTCGACAAGAGCGCAAGGCCTGCAATGGTGGCGACCAGCGCGTGCGGCGCGATCAGGAACAGGGAAATCACGGCGGCGCCGCCCAGCCCCACGAAGCAATAGATCACCCCGGCGGCCACCACGGCGAGGTAGCGGGTGTCCGGATCCTCATCCGCTTCGGGTCCGGCGCAGATGGCAGCGGTGATGGCGGCAAGGTTGAAGGCATAGCCGCCAAAGGGCGCCAGGATCAGCGAGGCGATCCCGGTCACCGTCAGCGCGGCCGAAACCGGCGGAACGTAACCTGCGCTGCGCAGGGTCACCACGCCGGGCATGTTCTGGGAACACATGGTCACGATATAGAGCGGTAGTCCAAGGCCGATTAGCGCCGAAAGGGTGAATTCGGGCATCACCGCCTCGGGGGTGGCGAGGGTCAGGTTCAGCTGCTGCAGGTCTCCGAAGCTGCCGGTTGCGGCGGCCCAGATGACACCCGCCAGCAGAACCAGCGGGATCGTGTAGCGCGGTGCATAGACCTTGCCGATCAGAAAGACCGCGCCCATCACCGCGACCAGCCAGACGTCTTCTTCAAGCGAAGTGAACGCCTCCAGCCCAAAGCGGAACAGGATCCCGGCCAAAAGCGCATTGGCCAGCGTATCGGGGATCAGCCGCGCCAGCCTCTCGAACCAGCCAGTGAGGCCGGTGAGCGTCAGCAAGGCGGCGCAGAACAGAAAGGCGCCCGTGGCCTCGGGCAGGGTGGTCGCGCCACCGCCCACCGCCAGAAGGGCGGCGCCCGGAGTGGACCAGGCGGTCAGAACCGGCAGGCGGAACCACAGCGACAGGATCAGGCTGGTGATCCCCATGCCAAGCCCGAGCGCCAGAAGCCAGCTGTTGGCCTGCGCCTGGTTTGCCTCCAACGCCGCGATGGCCTGAAAGATGATCGCCACCGAACTGGTGTATCCGACCAGAACGGCGACGGCGCCTGCCGTGATATGAGAGAGTTTCAGCTGCGGCATCATGGGGATCCTGAATGGGGTTTTCCCGGGCGTCGGGCTCTTGTAGGGTCAGTTTGTGCGTTATAGCGCACATTATCTTCTGTGCGCTATAACGCACAAGGCTTTTTTGAAGAGATCGACAGACCGATGCCAACGCAGCCCGCGTCCCCGCCTGTAAGCCCCGCGTTCCCGCCGGTAAGTGAAGACAAGATTTCGCAGAATCTGAAGCAGATCCGGGCCGAGGCCGGTTTCAGCCTGTCGCGGGCAGCCGAGGTGACGGGAGTCTCCAAGGCGATGCTGGGGCAGATCGAACGAGGCGAATCCAGCCCGACCATCGCCACGCTCTGGAAGATCGCCAAGGGGTTTCACCTGCCGTTGACCGCCCTGATCGAGGATAGCAGTCAGCCCAAGGTTCTGGGCGAGAGCGTGTTCCGCACGGTGCAGTTTCCCGGCAGTATTGCGGTCAAGATCGTCTTTCCCTTTGATCCCAACCTCGGGGCCGAGACCTTTCACGTGCGCCTGCGGCCGGATCAGTGCCACCAGTCCCAGGCGCATGACGCGGGCGTGACCGAAGAGGTCTTTGTGCTCGAAGGGCCTGTGGAGGTGCTGAGCGATGGGGCTTGGGTGCGGCTCGACGTCGGGGAGGGGCTGCGTTTTGCGGCCGATCAGCCCCATGGGTACCGTGCCGGGCCGGACGGGGCGGCCTTTCTCAACATGCACCATTATCGCAGACCGGATCCGACTGGCTGACCAGGTCCTGCGCCCGCAAAGGTCACAATTCCGTAAGAGGGGACACGGCAGTGCTTGCCGAAGTCTCACCTTGCGACTAGGGCTGTGGCAGGGACTTAAAAGCCGATTGGGGGAGGCACCGATGGAAACGCTGCGCGGCAGCCTGTTGATGGTGCTGGCCATGGGGGCCTTTGGGCTGGAGGACATGTTCATCAAATCGGCAGCGCAGGCGCTGCCGGTCGGGCTGATTCTGGTTTTCTTCGGTCTTGGCGGTATGGTGCTGTTTGCACTGGTGGCGCGTGCGCAGGGACAGGCCTTGTGGCACCCGGCCTTTTGCACGCGCGTGATGCTGCTGCGTTCTCTGTCAGAGGTCGTTGGTCGTCTGTGTTTTACCCTGGCCCTTGCGCTGACGCCGCTGTCCTCGGCCTCGGCCATCCTGCAGGCGACGCCGCTGGTGGTCGCGGCGGGCGCGGTGGTGTTCTTTGGCGAAACGGTGGGCTGGCGGCGTTGGCTGGCGATTCTGGTCGGTTTCGCCGGGGTGCTGATCATCCTGCGCCCCGGGGTCAGCGGCTTTGAACCGGCCTCGCTGTTCGCGGTGGCCGGAACGCTGGGCTTTGCCGGGCGCGATCTGGCAACGCGGGCGGCGCATGTGTCGATGCACAACAGCCAGCTCGGTATGCTGGGTTTTGCCATGCTGGCAGTGGCCGGGGTCATCGCGCTGGGTTGGACCGGGCTTGATGGGCTGGGTGACGGGGCGCTGACCGATCCGGGCGTCTGGCTGGATGTGGCCTGCGCCACGGTGATCGGGGTGATCGCCTATGGGGCGCTGACCGGCGCCATGCGGCTGGGCGAAATCTCGGTCGTGGCGCCCTTCCGTTATACACGGCTGGTCTTTGCCATGGTGCTGGGCATCCTGGTCTTTGGCGAGCGGCCCGATACGCTGACGCTGATTGGCAGTGCGGTGATCGTGGCCAGTGGTGTCTTTACCCTGATCCGCAGCCGCAAGGCCTGAGTCATCTTGCGTCCGGTCCCGGGCGCGCTTACATCTGCCTGCCATGGCCAAGCAGAAATCAGACCCGAACTACAAAGTGATTGCCGAGAACCGCCGGGCGCGGTTCGATTACGCGATCGAGGAAGATCTCGAATGCGGGATCGTTCTTCAGGGGTCGGAGGTGAAATCTCTGCGCGCCGGGGGGGCCAATATCGCTGAATCCTATGCGACCGTCGACGACGGGGAGCTGTGGCTGGTGAACTCCTATATCGCGCCCTATGCGCAGGCCAAGGTGTTCAAGCACGAGGAGCGCCGCCGCCGTAAGCTGCTGGTGTCGCGCAAGGAGCTGGCACGCCTGTGGAATGCGACGCAGCGCAAGGGCATGACCCTGGTTCCGCTGGTGCTCTATTTCAACCATCGGGGCATGGCGAAGATGAAGATCGGCATCGCCAAGGGCAAGAAGAACCACGACAAGCGCGAGTCCCAGGCCAAACGCGACTGGTCGCGCCAGAAACAGCGGCTGCTGAAGGACGCGCGCTGACGCCAATAGCCTGAGCTGCCGGAACCATCCTTCGGGACGGGGACGAGGCAGGCCCGGCGGGCCGTTTGTCGCCACGGCACCACGTTTGGTGCATGTATCAGGGAAATATTGTACCGGAACAGCCGCTTCTCTTGCGACTCCGCGCGGTGGGCTGTACCCATGCGCCAGCGAACCTGAGGGGAGGCGTTTTTGATGGATGATCCGAAAACTCTTGTGTCAACCGACTGGCTGGCAGCCCATCTGAAGGATCCCGATCTCAGGATTCTGGACGGGTCATGGTATCTGCCCAATGAGAACCGCGATCCCAAGGCGGAATATGACGCGGCCCATATCCCCGGCGCGCGCTTCTTTGACATCGATGATATTTCGGACCACCGGTCGGAACTGCCCCATATGGTGCCACCGGTCGAGAAGTTCATGTCGCGCCTGCGCGCGATGGGCGTGGGCGACGGTCATCAGGTGGTGGTCTATGACGGCGCCGGTCTGAAATCGGCGGCCCGTGTCTGGTGGCTGTTCCGGTTGATGGGGCAGATGAATGTCGCGGTGCTGGATGGCGGTCTGCCGAAATGGCAGGCCGAAGGGCATCCGGTCGAAGACCTGCCGCCGATGATCCGCGACCGCCACATGACCGTGCGGGTGCAGAACCAGCTGGTTCGCGATGTGACGCAGGTCTCTGCGGCCGCCAAGCTGGGCGATCATGAAATCATCGACGCCCGCGCGGCCGAACGGTTCCGCGGCGAGGTGCCGGAACCGCGCGAGGGGCTGCGCTCGGGCCATATCCCCGGCTCGAAGAACGTGCCCTATGTGACCCTTTTGAACCCCGATGGCACCCTGAAAGACGCAAACGGCATTCGCGCCACCTTTGAAGGCGCGGGTGTCGACCTTGCGAAACCTGCCATCACCACCTGCGGCTCGGGTGTGACCGCCGCCGTTCTCAGCCTGGCACTGGAGCGCATCGGCAAGACCGATCATGCGCTTTATGATGGATCCTGGGCAGAATGGGGCGCCTTCCCGACCCTACCCGTTGCAACCGGAGAGAACTGATGTTCGAGACCCTGAAACCCCAGCCAGCGGACAAGATCCTGGCGCTGATGCAGATGTACCGCGAGGACCCGCGCGCGGATAAGATCGACCTTGGTGTCGGTGTCTACAAGAACGCTGAGGGCGTCACCCCGGTGATGCGCGCGATCAAGGCCGCCGAGCACAAGCTGTGGGAAGAAGAAACCACCAAGGCCTATACTGGCCTCGCGGGTGATCCCGGTTATGCCGATGTCATGATCAAACTGATCCTGGGTGATAGCGTGGCGCGTGGAAACATTGCCGCCGCCGCCACCCCCGGCGGTACCGGTGCCGTGCGCCAGGCGTTCGAGCTGATCAAGATGGCCAACCCCAAGGCACGCGTTTTTGTGTCGGACCCGACCTGGCCGAACCACATCTCGATCCTGAAATACGTTGGCATCGAGACCGTCACCTACCGCTATTTTGACCGCGAAACCCGCGGCGTGAACTTTGACGGGATGATCGAGGATCTGAAGGGGGCCGAGAAGGGCGACGTGGTGCTGCTGCACGGCTGCTGTCACAACCCCACCGGGGCCAACCTGAACACCACCCAGTGGCAGGAGGTGATCGACCTTCTGAACGCGCGCGGTCTGATCCCGATGATCGACATTGCCTATCAGGGCTTTGGCGACGGTCTGGAAGAAGACGCAGCGGGTGTGCGCATGGTGGCTGCCCAGGCGCCCGAATGCCTGATCGCGGCAAGCTGCTCCAAGAATTTCGGCATCTACCGCGAACGCACCGGTCTTCTGATGGCGGTTAGCCAGGACGGCAGCGCACAGGCGCTGAACCAGGGCACGCTGGCCTTCCTCAACCGGCAGAACTTCTCTTTCCCGCCGGATCACGGCGCGCGCCTGGTGACGATGATCCTGAACGACGACGCCCTGCGCGCCGATTGGGCATCCGAGCTGGAAGAGGTGCGCCTGGGCATGCTGGGTCTGCGTCAACAGCTGGCGGATGAGCTGCAGCGCCTGAGCGGCTCGGACCGCTTCGGCTTTATCGCGCAGCACCGGGGCATGTTCTCGCTGCTCGGGACCACGCCCGAGCTGGTCGAGAAGATGCGGGTCGACAATGGCATTTACATGGTCGGCGACAGCCGCATGAATATCGCGGGTCTCAACAAGACTACGGTGCCGCTGCTGGCCAAGGCGATCATCGACGCGGGCGTCTGAGCGCCCCGACAAACAATGATGAGAAGAGTCAAGCGCGCTCCCGAGTGGGGCGCGTTTTTTGTGTTACTGTCATGGGGCAGGGGCTCCCGCGCCCGCAGGTGCCTTGCCTTTGGCAAGCCTCCTTGGCGGCCTTGGGCGTGGCGCCGCTATCGCGGCGCAAGGGATTTCGCTGAGAAGCGGTTTAAGGGCAGGTCTGCCCTCAAACGCGCCCTGACCATTATGAACAGCAGCGCACCGCGCCTCAAGGGAACCTCGCGCCTTGCGCGAGGCCGCTGGTGCGGCCCTTGACCCGCGGTGCGCTTTGATGGGCGGGGCTTTGGTGACAGATGAGAGCAGCAGGCGCCGCGTCAGCGGCGCCGGGCCCAACCGCAAAGGGACAGTCTATGACTGTGCCGGAGCGGGCGGGAGTGTTCACTCGATGCTGGGGAAAGGGGACTAGGCAAAGAAAAACGCGGCCCCGAGAGGCCGCGTTCCTAGATCTGTGTCAGGAGGCTGGGTTTAGCCTGCCTTGAACTCCGGATAGGCTTCCATGCCCAGTTCCGCCATGTCGAGACCGTTGATCTCGTCTTCTTCGGTGACGCGGATGCCCATGGTGGCCTTCAGGATCAGCCAGACAATGCCGGAGACGATGAAGGTGAAGGCGCCGATGGCAACGAAGCCGGTGATCTGGGTCACGAAGGAGGTACCTTCGGTGTAGAAGGGAACCGCGAAGGTGCCCCAGAAGCCTGCGACCAGGTGCACCGGGATGGCGCCGACGACGTCGTCGATCTTCAGCTTGTCCAGCATCGGCACAACGAAGACCACGATCACACCACCGACGGCACCGATCCAGAGCGCGCCGAACAGCGAGGGATCAAGCGGACCCGCGGTGATCGACACCAGACCGGCCAGGGCGCCGTTCAGGGTCATGGTGAGGTCGGGCTTCTTGAACATGACCTGGGTCAGCAGCAGGGCAGCGACAGCACCAGCGGCGGCAGCCATGTTGGTGTTGGCGAAGATGCGCGACACGTCGGTCACATCACCCACGGTGCCCATCGCCAGCTGCGAGCCGCCGTTGAAACCGAACCAGCCGAGCCACAGGATGAAGGTGCCCAGGGTCGCCAGGGCCAGGTTGGAGCCGGGCATCGGGATGGTTTTGCCGTCTTTGTACTTGCCGATACGCGGGCCGAGGATCAGCGCGCCTGCGAGGGCTGCGAAACCACCTGCTGCGTGCACCAGGGTCGAGCCGGCGAAGTCGGAGAAGCCCATTTCGGACAGGAAGCCGCCGCCCCACTGCCAAGAGGCTTCGATCGGGTAGATCACGCCGGTCAGGATTGCGACGAAGATCAGGAAGGGCCACAGCTTGATACGCTCGGCCAGGGTGCCGGAGACGATCGAGGCGGTGGTGGCACAGAACATCAGCTGGAAGAAGAAGTCGGAGCCAACCGATGCATAGTCGAGCGAGGCATCCGCTGCCGCCAGACCAACCGGTTCAAGCGAGGTGATGGAGAACCAGGGGCCCATCACGCCCGAGATCACCCAGTCGCCGGGGTACATTAGGTTGAAACCGATCAGCCAGTACATGATGGCCGCGATCGAGAACAGCGCGATGTTCTTGGTCAGCTGCATGGTCACGTTCTTGGAACGCACCAGGCCTGCTTCGAGCATGGCAAAGCCTGCAGCCATCCAGAACACCAGGAAGCCGCCGATCAGGAACAGCAGGGTGGTAAAGATATAGGGGTTGATGTCGGGGGTTTCTGCTGCCGCGTCCTGCGCCAGTGCCAGGCCCGGAAGGGCGGCAAAGGCCGTGGCGGCAAGAGAGAGTTTCAGTTTACGCATCTGTATTTTCCTCCGAAATGGACGCTTAAAGCGCCTCGAGGTTGGTTTCGCCGGTGCGCACCCGCACGGCCTGTGCCACATCCAGGACAAAGATCTTCCCATCGCCGATCTTGCCGGTGCGGGCGGTGGACGAAATGGTGTCGACCACCTGATCCGCCAGCTCCCCTGGCACCACGATTTCCAGTTTGACCTTAGGGACGAAGTTCACTTCGTATTCCGCACCACGGTAGATTTCCGTGTGGCCCGCCTGGGCTCCAAAGCCTTTGATTTCCGTCACCATCAGACCTGAAACGCCGATTCCGGTCAGCGCTTCGCGGACCTCCTCGAGTTTGAAGGGTTTGATGGCTGCTATGATCATTTTCATCTCGACACCCTATTTCTGGACCACTTAGGCCGCTCCATTCGCACCTGCAGCAAAGCGGCCACCCCGAGTCGGGGGAACCGGAAGAGCCTGTTTGCAGGGCGGAATGGCGGCCTCGGGCCTAATTATTTTGCTTAAAAAGTGGTCAATGCCTGCATTTTGAGCGTTTTGAGGAGGGAGTTTCCGGCAAAACTGCCCCTCTACAAAGCAGTGGGATCGGTTTATTGTCGCCAAAACGGGCAAACCGGGCAGGACACTGGCAGGATACTGACATGGCACAAGGATCAGGGCGCAAGCCGCTGGTGGCGGATAAACGCTATCCCAAAAGCAGATCCGGCAAAGGGGCAAAGCCCGCGCGCCGGGGCGCACGAAAAGGCAGCTCTGGTGGTGGGATCTTTGGGTTTCTCTTCGGGCGCCGAAAACCTGCCGCAGCGCCCAAGAAGGCTGCGCCGCGGAAAAAGGCAGCAGCGACGCGCAAACCAGCCCCCAAACGCAAACGCGGGCTGATCGGGACCCTGCTGGCACCGTTTCGATGGCTGCTGCGTCTGGTCTGGGGCTTTACCTGGCGCGTTGGGCTGATCTGCACTGGCATCGTCGCCCTGGCGGTCGGCTATCAATACATGAAGCTGCCCGAGGTGACGCAGCTGCTGGATGGGCGGGCGCGTGGCTCGGTCACCCTGCTGGATGCCAAGGGAGAGGTCTTTGCCTGGCGCGGGGATCAGTTTGGCGGCGTCGTCACCACACAGACCGTGTCGAAACACCTGAAGAACGCGGTGGTCGCCACCGAGGACAAGCGGTTCTACCGTCATTTCGGCGTCTCGCCGCGCGGGATTGCCAGCGCGGTGCGCATCAACCTGAGCGAAGGGCGCGGTCCACTGTCCGGACATGGCGGCTCGACCATCACCCAGCAGACGGCGAAGCTGCTATGCCTTGGCGAGGTCTATGACCCCGAGGTCTGGGAAAGCGAACGCGCCTATGAGGCCGATTGCCGTCAGGGCTCCCTTTGGCGCAAGGCGACCGAGGCGGTCTACGCCATGGCGATGGAGGCCAAATACACCAAGGACGAGATTCTCTCGATCTATATGAACCGGGCCTATATGGGCGGCGGCGCCTATGGCGCCGAGGCGGCGGCGCAGCGCTATTTCGGAAAATCCGCGAACCAGCTGAACGCGGCCGAGGGTGCGATGATCGCCGGTCTTCTGACCGCGCCGTCTTCGCTGGCGCCGACCAATAATCTCAAACGCTCGCAGGACCGCGCCGCCACCGTGCTGCGCCTGATGAACGAACAGGGCTATCTGACAGCCAAGGAAACCCAATACGCGCAAAGCCACCCCGCAGAGCTCAGTGAAGCTGCCGAGGCGCGGGCCGGGGGATATTTCGCCGATTGGGTGATGGATACGATCCCCAGCTATTTCGGCGATCAGACCACCGAGGACGTCGTGATCCGCACCACATTGGACCAGCGCCTGCAGAAAGCCGTGGAAGGCGCGGTGGATCATGTTTTTGAGAACAAGGTGCGCGAAGGGTCAAAGGCTCAGGCCGCCATTGTGGTGATGAGCGCCGATGGCGCCGTGCGCGCCATGGTGGGCGGGCGCAAGACGCGGGTGTCCGGCGTCTTCAACCGCGCCACCCAGGCGAAACGGCAGACCGGCTCCGCTTTCAAACCCTTTGTCTATGCCACGGCGCTGGAGCTGGGATACTCGCCGCTCGACCGAGTGCTGGATGCGCCTTATTGCATGGATATTCCGGGATCGGGCGAATGGTGCCCACAGAATTATACCCGCAAATACTACGGCGAAATCACCCTGACTCAGGCGCTGCGGGATTCGCTGAATATTCCTGCGGTGAAGATTTCCGAAGCGGTGGGCCGCGATCTGGTGCGCCGGGTGGCTGGCGATTTTGGCATCGACAACGAGATGGCTGAAGGTCCGGCGCTGGCGCTTGGCGCTTCGGAAAGCACGCTTCTGGACATGACCGGCGCCTATGCCGGGATCCTCAACGGCGGCTCTTCGGTGACGCCCTATGGGGTGACCTCGCTGAGCCTTGTGGAAGACAGTGAACCGCTGATGGGCTCCAGCGGTGGTATGGGAGAGCGGGTGATCCGCACCAAGGCGGCGCAGCAACTGGTCTGGATGATGGAAAAGGTGATCGCCGAAGGCACCGGACGGCGGGCGCAGATCCCCGGCTGGCAGGCGGCTGGCAAATCCGGCACCACCCAGGCGGCGCGGGATGCCTGGTTCATCGGCTTCACGGCGGATTACGTCGCCGGGGTCTGGATGGGCTATGACGACAACACGCCGCTGACCGGTGTGACCGGAGGCGGGCTACCGGCCGAGATCTGGCACGAGGCGATGGTGCGGGTGCACGAGGGCCTGGAGCCGAAACCGCTGCCGATGCAGGCGCCGGATCCATTGCCCACGCCGCAACCCTCAGACAGGGATCAGCGTCGCGGCCCCCGGATTGGTCAGGAGTTAGGCCGCGCGGTGGATGGCATCCTGAGGGATATCTTCGGCAACTGAGTTGGCGCCCCTGGCAGGCTGGCGGGAAGAGGTCGCGGCGACTCGTGCAGCCGCAATGCGCGACCACAGGCAAGGCAAAACAGTGGATCATAGTGAAAAGGGGCAGGGAGCGGCTTCCGCCCGCTGTTGCTGCCCTGCCGGGCCGCCACAGCCGTTGGGCCGTGCGCCGCGCTTTGCGCGGCGCGGGCAGGGATCAGCTGAGGCGTTTCAGCTCTGAAATCATCTTGTCGATATCGCCGCGGTTGCGGTCGAGAATGGCGCCGATCTCGGTCCGTTCGGTCAGCAGAAGGTTTACGCCCTCAATATACATATTGAAGAACAGATCCTTGCCGGAGCGGTTGGAGACCAGGAAGGTCACTTCGAACGGCGCCTGCCCCTTGAGATAGGCGGTGGTGCTTACCTCGAACCATTTCTTGACGCGCTTCACACCGGTCACCTCGAGACGACCGCCGATGAATTCACGGAACCGCTGCCCATACTTGCGCGAGATATAGCCCTGAAAGGCGTCAGAGAAGGCCCGTTTCTGCGCTGCCGAGGCGCGGCGAGCGTCGACGCCCATCGCATAGGCGGCAATATAAGAGGTGTCGCTGTACTGGCCAAAGATCCGCTCGAAATCGCGGTACATGGCATTTTCGGACTTGCCCGAGGCAATGACGCGATTGATGTCAGTGACAAGATTGTCGATCAACCGGCTGGCCGAGTTTTCGTTCAAAGCCCAGAGCGCACTGGGCGCGGTGATGGTTGCAGCGCCAGCTGCGGCGAGAAACATACGGCGGTTCATCGTTCAAAACCCTTCGGTATCCAGTTCAAACGGATCGATCTCTGTGATCTCACTGCTTTCGCCCAGCTCAAAACGGCGGTTCTGAAGGTAGATCAGACGGGCCTGCGCATAGCTGTCGGCGCTTTCGTAGAGAATCGAATCCACGGTATCAGAATATCTTCCACGGTCTCCAAGCCGACGCACGATCTCTGCGTAGACACCGATGTTGTCGGCTGGATTATGCTCAGCAAAGGAAATGGGATTGGTGAAAAAATCAACGGCGATGCCCACCGCGTCACGGGTTGTTGAAGGACCGTAAACCGGCAGTTCCACATAGGCGCCTTCGCCAACGCCCCAGACGTGCAGCGTTTCACCGAAATTGGTGTCGACCGGCGGAATGTCAAAGGCACTGGCCGGATCGCCGAGGCCGCCGACGCCGACGATGGTGTTGATGGCAAACCGCGCCAGTGCGATGCCGGATTCCTTCAGGTTACCCTGAAGCAGTGCGTTGACCGCTTGGCCCGGCATCGAGAGGTTCTCAGCAAAATGTGAAAAGCTCGTGACCATGGGGTCAGGGACGATCGCGACATAGCCTTTGGAGGCCGGACGGAAGGCCACGCGGTCAAGGCCAAGGTTGAACCGATGCACCGCCCGGTTCGTATTTTCATAGGGATCGAAGATTTCGCCCGCAGCTTTTGCCGCCGGATCCTGTGTCGCGCAGCCAGCCAAAAGCAGAGCTGATACAAGCAGGGCAGAGAGCGTTGCAAATGATCGCGTAAAAAAAGTCATCGGGTCTGGGTTTCCCTTGGTCCAAATTTGGAGCACACCGTGCGCACTTATTGGGAATCCTTCTGCTTCCCACCCTTTGAAGGCCTTGATTGTGAAACTGTGGCAGAATTGGAACAGGTTTTCTGCGGGCAGCTCGCTGCCCTGCTTTAGTATGAACAGGCGCGCTTGAACAGGTATTGGAACCAGAGATGAAGGAAAAAAATATAAAACCGGGATTTGATGAGCTTCGGTATGTGCGTCGCCGCAACCGTGGGCTTTTCTGGTCTACCGGAGTCTTCAGCTTTTTCGTGAACATGCTGATGCTGACCGGCCCGCTTTATATGATGCAGGTCTATGACCGGGTCCTGGGCAGCCGCTCAGAAGCAACCCTGGTGGCCCTGTCGCTCCTGGTGGTGTTCCTTTACGGCATGATGGGGCTTTTGGATTACGCCCGTGGCCGGATCCTGGCCCGGGCCGGAGCCCGGTTCCAGGCGGCGCTGGACCAGCGGGTGTTCGATGCCATGATCCGCCGCTCGGCGGTTGCACGCGATCCGGTGGCGCAGACCGGGCTCGGTGATCTGGAATCCATCCAGCGGCTGATTTCCTCGCCGGTTCTGGGCGCCGCTTTCGACCTGCCGTGGACGCCGGTGTTTCTGGCCGGGATTGCCCTCTTTCACCCCTATCTGGGGCTGCTGGCCCTGACCGGTGGCGCGGTGCTGATCGGGATTGCTCTTCTCAACCAGCTGCTGAGCCGTACGCCGCTGCAAAAAGCCAATATGTCCGGCCACAAGGCCAACCTGATGTCCGAGGAAATCCGCACCGAGGCGGAGATGATCCAGTCCATGGGGATGCGCGGCGCCGCCTTCCAGCGCTGGCAGAAGGCGCGCACGTCGGCGCTGAAGGACAATATCGCGGCCAATGACACCGGCGGCGGCTTCACCACCCTCACCAAGACGCTGCGGCTGTTTCTGCAATCGGCCATGCTGGGGCTGGGCGCCTATCTGGTGCTGCAGGGCGAGATGACCCCCGGGGCGATGATCGCCGGGTCGATCCTGATGGGCCGGGCGCTGGCCCCGATCGAGCTGGGTCTCGGTCAGTGGCCCATGGTGCAGCGCGCGATGAAAGGTTGGAGCAACCTCGGCGAACTTCTGGCCAAGGTACCGCCGGAACAGGAGCGCACCGCTCTGCCGCAACCCAAGGCGCTGCTCGAGGTGCAGGGGCTGGCGGTGGTGCCGCCCGGTGACAACAAAGCGCAGCTGCGCAACGTGTCGTTCCGGGTGCAACCGGGACAGGCCATCGGCGTGATCGGCCCGTCGGGATCGGGTAAATCCACCCTGGCCAAGGCGCTGACCGGCGCTTGGCGCCCGGCAGCGGGCACGGTGCGGCTGGACGGGGCCTCCATCGATCAATATGCGCCGGACGTTCTGGGCCGCCACATCGGGTATCTGCCGCAGCGGGTACAGCTGTTTGACGGCACCATCGCCCAGAACATTGCCCGGCTGTCTCAGGAGCCGGATGCCGAAAAGGTTGTCGCTGCGGCCAAGAAGGCTGCCGCGCATGATATGATCGTCAAGCTACCTGACGGCTATGACACAGCGGTTTCTTCCGGTGGGGGGCGTCTGTCCGGCGGTCAGATGCAGCGGGTTGCCCTGGCTCGTGCACTTTATGATGATCCGGTTTTCGTCATTCTGGACGAGCCCAATTCGAACCTCGACAATGACGGATCGGTGGCGCTCAATCAGGCGATCAAACAGCTCAAGGCCGAAGGAAAATCGGTGATGATCATGGCCCACCGTCCAGCGGCCATTCAGGAATGCGATCTGCTGCTGGTGATCGACCAGGGCGTACAGACCGCCTTTGGTCCCAAGGACAAGGTACTGCAGGAAATGGTCGCAAACCATCAGACGATCCGCAAGGCACGGGCCCCCGGAGGTGTACAATGAGCGTAGAAAAAGACTGGTCCGCCCGGCGTCCGCTGGCCATCGGGCTTCTTGGACTACTGATCCTGGTCGGTGGGTTTGGAACCTGGGCGGTGATGTCCTCGATTGCGGGCGCAGTTGTGGCGACCGGCCGGATTGAGGTGGATCGTAACCGTCAGGTGGTTCAGCATCTGGATGGAGGCATCGTTTCGGAAATCCTGGTTGACGAAGGCGATACCGTTGCCGCCGGTGAAACGCTGCTGCGTCTTGATGCGGCCGAACTGCACTCGCGGCTGGTGATCACCGAAGGCCAGCTGTTCGAGATGATGGCCCGCCGTGGGCGGCTTGAGGCCGAGCGCGACGAGGCGGAGGAAATCACGTTTGACGCCGAACTGGTGGCTCTGGCCCCCGAGCGGCCCGAGGTGCGCGACCTTATGGAGGGGCAGCAGCGTCTGTTTCTGGCCCGCCGGGATTCCACTGCCCGCGAGATTGAGCAACTGGAGAAACGTCGCGCCCAGATCAACGATCAGATCGTCGGCATCAAGGCGCAGCAGGATTCCATGCGGGTTCAGCTGGAGCTGATCGGCGAGGAACTGAAGAACCAGCAGACCCTTCTGGAGCGCGGGCTGGCGCAGGCTGGCACGGTTCTGAACCTGCGCCGCACCGAGGCGAACCTCAGCGGCTCTCTGGGGGAGCTCCTGGCCAATCAGGCCCAGGCCGAAGGCCGTATCACCGAAATCGATATCCAGATCCTGACGCTTGGCTCGCGCCAGCGCGAAGAGGCGATCACCCGGCTACGTGATCTGCGCTATCAGGAACTTGAGCTGGCCGAAACCCGCCGCTCGGTTCTGGAGCGGCTGAATCGGCTCGATATCACCGCGCCGGTCTCGGGCGTTGTCTATGGTATGCAGGTCCACACGCCGCGTTCGGTGATCCGCCCGGCAGAACCGGTGCTGTATCTGGTGCCGCAAGACCGGCCGCTGGTGATCGCGGTGCAGGTGGTACCGACGGATATCGATCAGATCTTTGTCGGTCAGTCGGTGACGCTGCGCTTCTCGGCGCTGGATCAGCGCCAGACTCCGGAACTCTTTGGCAAGGTGACGCAGGTCTCTGCTGACGCTTTTGAGGACGAAGGTACGCGGGTCTCTTACTACCGCGCCGAGATCGAGTTGAACGAAGGCGAGCTGGAAAGACTGCCTGCGGATACCGCCCTGATCCCAGGCATGCCGGTGGAAAGCTATATCCGCACCAAGGATCATTCGCCCATGGCCTATCTGCTGAAGCCGCTGAGCGATTATTTCGTCAAGGCCTTCCGCGAAACCTGATCACGCGGGCCGCCGACAGGGCGTTTTGCTCTTTTCGGCGGCCTGCTTCGGCGCTAGCGTCGCCTCCAAACAGTGATCTGGAGGACAGCCGTCATGAGCATCGAAGCCAAACTTGCAGAACTGGGCGTTACCTTGCCCGAAGCCCCGGCACCGGCGGCAAACTACGTGCCCTACGTGGTGTCTGGGGACATGGTTTATGTCTCCGGTCAGATTTCGGCGGATGAAAGCGGGCTGATTACCGGCACCCTTGGCGATGACATGGAGGTCGAGGCCGGTCAGGCGGCGGCAAAACGCTGCGCCATCGCGCTTCTGGCACAGTTGAAGGCGGCTTGCGGCGGTGATCTGGAGCGTCTGGTGCGGGTCGTGAAACTGGGCGCTTTTGTCAATTCCACCGCCGATTTCACCCAGCAGCCGCAGGTGGTGAACGGTGCCTCCGATTTCCTGGTGGCGGCGCTTGGCGATGCCGGTCGGCACGCGCGCTCCGCCGTCAGCAGCCCCTCTCTGCCGCTGGGCGTTGCTGTTGAAATCGACGCGGTGTTCCAGATCAAATGAGGCCCGCGCTGCCCGCCCCGTTCCTGAAGCTGCCGGTGGCGCATCGCGCGCTGCACAATCTGGCGGCGGGGCGACCTGAAAACAGCCGCGCGGCGATCCGCGCGGCCATCGCGGCGGGCTATGCGATCGAGATCGATCTGCAACTCTCTGCCGACGGCCAGCCGATGGTGTTTCACGATGACACGCTTGAGCGCCTGACCGAAGAGACCGGCCCGGTCCGGGCCCGCACGGCAGAGGCGCTGCGCCAGATCCCACTCAGCGGCGGCGATGGCGAATGCATACCAGATTTCGCCGAAGTGCTGCAGCTGGTGGCCGGGCAGGCGCCGCTGCTGATCGAGATCAAGGATCAGGACGGTCATATGGGCGCGAACGTGGGCGCGCTGGAGCAGGCCGCCGTGGCGGCCTTGCAGGGCTATGAGGGGCCGGTGGCACTGATGTCTTTCAACCCGCATTCCGTGGCCGAACTGGCGCGTCTGGCGCCTCATATCGCGCGCGGCATCGTCACCAGCGCCTATGTGCCCGAAGAATGGCCTGAACTGCCCCGCGCGGTCTGCAACGATCTGCGCAATATCCCGGATTTTGACCGGGCAGAGGCCTGTTTCATCAGCCACGAAGCCAGCGATCTGGCCCGGCCCCGGGTGCAGGCGCTGCGCGATGCTGGGGTTCCGGTGCTGTGCTGGACCATAACCTCGCTTGCCGAAGAGGCGGAGGCGCGCAGCTATGCTGACAATGTGACCTTTGAGAATTATCTTTCCCCGCTGCCGTCTTGATCCGCCCCGGACAGGGGCCAGATACTGATGAGCAAAGGAGGCCGCATGGATCAGGCACGGATCGAAATTCAGGTTCTGGAGTCCCTGTCGCAGATCGCTGCCGGGGACTGGGACGCCTGCGCCTGCCCCGAGGCCGCGGATGGTGGGCGCCCGCTCGATCCCTTTACCACCCATAGGTTTCTGCTGGCCTTGGAGCAAAGCGGATCGGTCGGGCGCGGCACTGGCTGGCAGCCGCAGTATCTGACCGCCTATCAGGACGGGCAGCTGATCGCCTGCGCGCCGCTTTATGCCAAATCGCACAGCCAGGGCGAATATATCTTCGATCACAACTGGGCCCATGCCTATGCGCAGGCGGGCGGGCGTTATTATCCCAAGCTGCAGATCGCGGCGCCCTTTACCCCCGCAACCGGTCGCCGCCTGCTGGTGCGCCCAGGCGCCGAGGGGATCGGCCATTCGGCGCTGGTGCAGGGCGCGGTGCAGCTGGCGGCGGACAATCACGTCTCTTCGCTGCATGTGACCTTTTGCACCGAGGAGGAAGCGCAGATCGGTTCCGAGATCGGATTGATGAGCCGCGCCACTCAGCAATACCACTGGCTGAACGACGACTATGCCGATTTCGACGATTTCCTTGCGGCGCTGTCGTCGCGCAAGCGCAAGACACTGCGCAAGGAACGGCGGCAGGCGCAGGCGTTTGGCGGTGAGATCGCCTGTTACACTGGCGCTGATCTGCGCCCCGAGCACTGGGATGCCTTCTGGGAGTTCTATCAGGACACCGGCAGCCGTAAATGGGGCTCTCCCTACCTCAGCCGCGCCTTCTTCGATATCGCGCATGAGGTCATGGCGGATGACATGCTGCTGGTGCTGGCCGAACGGGACGGGCGCCCGGTTGCCGGGGCGCTGAACTTCATCGGTCGCGAGACGCTCTATGGCCGCTACTGGGGCTGCATCGAGCATCACCCGTTCCTGCATTTCGAACTGTGCTATTATCAGGCGATTGAACAGGCCATCGCGATGGGGCTGAAGCGGGTCGAGGCCGGCGCGCAGGGTGAGCACAAGCTGGCGCGCGGTTATTTGCCGACGCAGACGCACAGCCTGCATTGGATTGGTGATCCCGGGTTCGCAGATGCGGTACAACGCTATCTGGAGGCCGAGCGGGCCGCGGTCGAGGAAGAGATCGAGATCCTCACCGATTATGGTCCGTTCCGAAAGGCACAAGTGGAGGAACAGGAATGACCGAGAAACTCTCCGAGGCCACCCGTGGCCCGCTGCTGGATCCGCTGTTCGCTGCGGGCTGGAGCATGGTGGAAGGGCGCGATGCCATCACCAAGGTCTATCTGTTCGCAGGTTTTGACGAGGCCTTTGGCTGGATGACCCGCGCGGCGATCTGGGCCGAGAAATGGAACCATCACCCGGAGTGGCGCAATATCTACAATCGGGTCTGGGTGGTGCTGACCACCCATGACGTGGGCGGCCTCAGCGCGCAGGATGCCAAACTGGCACGCAAGATGGATGCTCTGTTTGGCCGGGTTGAGTAGGCGCGCGGCCAACCCAGCCTGCAGGTAAAAAGCTCGCAAAAGAAAGGCATACCCCCGGCTGCCTGGCAGCCGGGGGGTACTTCTAGGTCTGGAAACAGGTTGGAAAAGGGCGGGCGCGCTTAGTGGGCTTCGGCCCAGTTGTCGCCGGTCCCGGCATCGACGGTCAGTTTCACATCCAGATGCACCGCCGGATCTGCGGCGCTTTCCATCACCCGGCGGGCGGTTTCGGTGGTTTCCTCCACCGCCGACTCGGGCACCTCGAAGATCAATTCGTCGTGCACCTGCAACAGCATCTTGGCGGGCAGGTGGGCGATGGCATCCGGCATCCGGACCATGGCGCGGCGGATCACGTCGGCGGCGGTGCCCTGAATGGGCGCGTTGATCGCGGCCCGTTTGGCAAAACCGGCGCGCGGTCCCTTGGCGTTGATCTCGGGCGTGTGGATCTTGCGCCCGAACAGGGTCTGCACGTGGCCGTGCTCCTTGGCGAACTCCACGGTGCTGTCCATGTATTTTCGGATACCGGGGAAACGTTCGAAATAGCGGTCGATGAAGCCCTGCGCCTCTGCCCGTGGGATGCGCAGGTTGCGCGCCAGGCCAAATCCCGAGATGCCGTAGATGACGCCAAAGTTGATCGCCTTGGCCTTACGGCGGATGTCGGGCGTCATCTCGTCTAGCGGCACGTCAAAGACCTCGGAGGCGGTCATGGCGTGAATGTCCAGCCCATCGGCAAAGGCCTGTTTCAGCGTGCCGATATCGGCCACATGGGCGAGGATACGAAGCTCGATCTGGCTGTAGTCGAGGGATAGGAGCTTGTTGCCGGTCTCCGCCACGAATGCCTCGCGGATACGGCGGCCTTCCTCGGAGCGGACGGGGATGTTCTGCAGGTTCGGATCGGCCGAGGCGAGGCGTCCGGTGTTGGCGCCGGTCTGCACGTAGGATGTATGCACGCGGCCCGTTTCCGGGTTGATGTGATCCTGCAGCGCATCGGTGTAGGTCGATTTCAGTTTCGACAATTGCCGCCAGTCCAGCACCCGCGCGGGCAGTTCATGTTCGGTGGCGAGTTCTTCCAGGATATCGGCGCCGGTGGCATAGGCGCCGGTCTTGCCTTTCTTGCCGCCTTCGATGCCCATCTTGTCGAACAGGATCTCGCCCAGCTGTTTCGGGCTGCCGACGTTGAAGCTTTCACCGGCGAGGGTGTGGATCTCATCCTCCAGCGCCGCCATTTTCTGGGCAAAGGCGTTGGACATGCGGCTCAGCGTGTCGCGGTCCACCTTGATGCCGTGACGTTCCATCCGGGCCAGCACCGGCGACAGGGGGCGTTCCAGCGTTTCATAAACGGTGGTGACCTTTTCGCGGTGTAGCTGCGGCTTGAACGTCTTCCACAGGCGCAGGGTGATATCGGCGTCCTCGGCTGCGTAAGGCACGGCATCGGCAATCGGCACCCGGTCGAATGTGATCGCGGATTTGCCGGTGCCCAAGAGAGGCTTGATCGGGATCGGCGTGTGATCGAGGTACCGTTCCGAAAGCGTGTCCATTCCATGGCCATGCTCGCCCCCGTGCAGGGAGTATGACAGCAGCATGGTGTCATCATAGGGCGCCACGGTGATGCCATCCGCAAAGCCCGCTCCGCGTTGGCGGGCCATGATCTTGGCATCGTATTTCATGTTCTGGCCGATCTTGATGATCGCGGGATCCTCAAGCACCGGTTTCAGCATGGCAAGCGCCGTGTCGAAATCCATCTGGCCCTCGGCCAAGGCATCCGATCCAAAAAGATCGTCGCTGCCTGCCTCGGCCTTGTGGGTGAGCGGGATATAGCAGGCTTCGCCCGGCTCCACACACAGGGATACACCAACCAGATCGGCGGTCATTTCATTGAGGCCGGTGGTCTCGGTGTCAAAGGCAACCCAGCCGCGGCCCCGGATCCGGTTGATCCAGACCTGCAGTGCCTCGGCATCGCGCACGCATTCGTATTTTTCGGCGTCGAAAGGCACGGCCTCTGCCGGATCGTCCTCTGTCGCGGTAGCAGCGGGGGCCGTGGGCTCGGGGATCACCGGCGCTTCGCGGCCCATCTGCTTGGCCATCCGGGCGCTGAGGGTGCGAAATTCCATCTCGGTCAGGAAATTCAGTACCGTATCCGGATCGGGTTCGCGCAGTTCCAGATCATCAAGCGAAAAGTCGAGCGTCATGTCGCAGTCCAGCTGCACCAGCTTTTTCGACAGTTCGATCTGGTCGCGTTTCTCGATCAAGGTCTGGCGGCGCTTGGGCTGTTTGATTTCTTCGGCGCGGTCCAGCAGCTCATCAAGGCTGCCGAATTCATTGATCAGCAGCGCGGCGGTCTTGATCCCGATGCCCGGCGCGCCGGGGACGTTATCGACGCTGTCACCGGCCAGTGCCTGCACATCGACCACCCGGTCGGGGCCGACGCCGAATTTTTCCATCACGCCGTCGCTGTCGATCCGCTTGTTCTTCATCGCGTCCAGCATTTCGACGCCGCCGCCGACCAGCTGCATCAGGTCCTTGTCCGAGGAAATGATGGTGCAGCGCCCGCCCGCATCGCGCGCCTGATGGGCCAGGGTGGCGATGATGTCGTCGGCTTCGAAACCTTCGATCTCCTTGCAAGCGATATTGAAGGCACGGGTGGCGTCGCGGGTCAGCGGGAACTGCGGACGCAGGTCTTCGGGCGCAGGCGGGCGGTTGGCCTTGTAAAGATCATAAAGATCGTTGCGGAAGGTCTTGCCTGAGTGATCGAAGATGACTGCCACATGGGTGGGCGCATCGGGGCCGGTATTGGTCTCGATGTATTTCACCAGCATGTTGCAAAAGCCAGCAACTGCGCCGATCGGCAGCCCGTCCGATTTGCGCGTCAGTGGCGGCAGCGCGTGGTAGGCCCGGAAAATGAAGGCCGAGCCGTCGATCAGGTGAAGATGGCAGCCTTTGCCGAATTGCGTACCGCTCATGACTGTCGCGCTCCTTCCCGGGAAACTGTTCGTGTTCTGTTTTCGGGTTATCGGTGATCCGATGGCCAAGGGCAATTGGAGTTTCCGCAAAGCCGGGCAATCAGCAGGATTGCGGGGCATGGGTAAGGACGGCCCGCTTCCCTTTTGCCGGGGAGGGGCGGGGGCTGTCCGGCCTATCGGCCTGACGAGGTGCCAAGACTGGCGGCACGAAAACCGGGCATCAGGCCGACTGTAAACAGTCTGTTTCCACCCTGTGTCGGCGGTTTTTCTCCGGCATTTTAAGTTTCTGGTGTATCAAGCGTCAATCGCGCGTGCCCGAGGTGGGAGCCTGGGGGGATGCTGAATTTGGAAAAATCTGTTCCACCAACCTTGCGTTTGAGTGAAGGAGAACCGGATGCCGGATTATGCAAAGGTCTTCAATTATGAAGCAGAAGGGCTGTCCTACACGGTCTCCCTTTATGAGGAAAATGGCGAATTCTTTGCCGATATTTCGGTCGTCGAAGGGGCGATGGATGTGAATGCCGTCTATTTTGGCGACGACGACTTTTCGGGTGACAGCGCCTCGCTGGATGGTCCGCTCAACATGAACGGGACCCGGCTTGAAGGCGATAAGATCCAGTGGGACGATGCTGCCGCGCTGAGCGATCCGGGTCTTGGTCCGGAGGGGGAAGACAAGGAAACCTATCTGTCGGATGGCGATACGCTGACGGTCTCTCTGGATGTCGATAGCCTTGAGGATATTGATATTTTCGGTATTCGGGCCACCTCGACAACCACTGATGCGGGATCGATCAAGGGCGTTTCCACGGACCACGAAGAGCCGGAGGTGCCCGAGGAGCCGGAAGACCCTACCTACAGCAAGATCTTCTTTGGTGAGGAGTTCTCTGACACGGGCGCGCCCTTGGGCGGTACCTATATTCTGGACGAAGAACCCGATCCGAACCCCTATAACAACATCGCACTGCCCGAGGGCACCGAGCCGACCTTTGAAAACTACCTGTCCTACTTCGATACGGACGAGGTCTATGGCGAAGTAACCTCAATCGAATCCATCATCTTCTATGGCGATGGCGCGGATGGGGAACCTGAGGAACTGTTCCGAATCGATGCACCCGAAGGCGGCTTTCAGGATGCTGATGAGGTGCTGATGGCCTATGATGACGCGCTTGAGGGCTTCTCGGCCTCTGGCGATGAGTCCGGTCAGGAGCTCATGGCGGCGCTGAGCCTTGAGCCGGATGCAGAGAGTGACGCGGGCGCGGGCGAAGAGGCGGCTATGGACGAGGACGAACTCGACATGGTCTGAGGCCACGGGCCAGATAGCCGATAATTCCGAGCTGACTGGCCCAAATGACGATAGAATATAGAAAAGGCGCCTCCGGTCTCCCGTGGGCGCCTTTCGTCGTCTCAGGCATGCTGATCTGCCGGAAAAGGCGGGATCAGTTGGCTTTACCTTCGAAATCCTTGTGGATGTACTTGCAGTCGCAATAGGGGCATTCGACCCAGCCGGTATCCTCGGGGATCTGCAGGTAGACCCGCGGATGTCCGAGCGCGCCTTCGCCGCCGTCGCAGGCGACACGGTAGCTGTCAACGATCTTGGTTTCAGGCGCTTCGATGGTCATCGGCTGGCGATCCTCTTGCTGATGGGTTAGGGGCTTTATGTGACAGGACAGCCGAGGGAGCAAGAGCCGCGATGACTGATGATGCAATCCGGATCGAAAGCTTGCGCAAAACCTACAAGGGGGCCAAGGGCCAGCCCGAGAAACACGCGCTGAAGGGCATCGATCTGACGGTGCCGCGCGGATCGGTCTTTGGCTTGCTCGGGCCGAACGGGGCCGGCAAGTCCACCCTGATCAACATCCTTGCGGGGCTGGTGGTAAAAACCAGCGGCAAGGTGACGATCTGGGGCTTTGATCAGGACGAAAACCCGCGCCAGAGCCGCGCCTCGATCGGGGTGATGCCGCAGGAGCTGAACCTTGATCCCTTCTTCACCCCGCGTGGAGCGCTGGAGGTGCAGGCGGGTCTTTATGGCGTGCCGAAATCCGAACGCTACAGCGATGAGATCCTGCGCATGATCGGGCTGGAGGACAAGGCCGAAGCCTATGCCCGGACCCTGTCGGGCGGCATGCGGCGGCGGCTTTTGCTAGGCAAGGCGCTGGTGCACCGCCCCAATATCCTTGTGCTCGATGAACCCACCGCCGGGGTGGATATCGAGCTGCGTCAGATGCTGTGGGAAAACGTGCGCAAGCTGAACCAGCAGGGCATGACCATCATCCTCACCACCCATTATCTGGAAGAGGCCGAAGAGATGTGCGACGAGATCGCCATCATCAACCAGGGCGAAGTGGTGGCGCGCGACAGCACCGCGAATCTGCTGGGCCGTCTCGATGCCCGCGCCATGGTGGTGCATCCGGCCGCTCCGGTGAGCGATCTGCCAAAAGGCGAAGGCATCGAGTCCGAGCTGCGCGGGGATGGCGCTGTGGTGCTGCGCTATCACAGCCAGAAGACCAGCGCCGAGGATGTGCTGGCTGCCGTGCGCGCGGCCGGGATCTCGATTCGCGATGTGAAGACCGAAGAGGCAGATCTGGAGGATGTCTTCCTCGCGCTTACGAAATCTGCCTGAGGGGCACCCCGATGCGTATCCGCCCGTTTGAACCCCGCGATGCTGGCGATTGGGGCCGCATCTTTCATGCCGCCGTGCACGGGATCGGCGCGCGGGATTATTCCCCGGCGCAATGCGTGGCCTGGAGCCCGGAGGAAGCGCCGACCGATGTGATCCGGCAGCGCGCGAAGGATGGGCGACAGATCTGGGTCGCAGCGGATCAGGATGACGTGGCGCAGGGGTTCATCGAGCTGGAGCCGGATGGCCATATCGACTGTTTCTACATCGCGCCGGATCATGCGGGCACAGGCCTAGGCGCGTTGCTCTATGCTCGGCTTGAGGAGGAGGCCTTCGCACAGGGCCTGTCCGGACTTTACGTCGAGGCCAGCGAGGCCGCCCGCCGGTTCTTCCTGCGGCAAGGATTCACCGATGAGGGGCGCCGCGATTTCCTGCGCCGGGGCGTGGCCATGCATAACTATGCCATGGGGAAAGCGCTGTAGGCGCCAACCTGTTCGTCCGGCCGTCAGGCCGGGCAGCGCCCAACCCTCCCCCAGGGAGGGCGCGTTGCACCCACCCTGGGTCGGGCGCTGGCCTACTTGCATTCACTCTCGATCAATTCGCGCCTGATAGCAGTTGTTGCGAGCCGATCGGATGTGGATATAGGCGATGCGGGGATCGGCGAAGATCTCCTCGGCCTGTCCCATCATGCGCTCCGCCTCCACCACCGCGCCGGTGCCATAGACGATACGGTCATCCTGTCCGTAACCCTTGATCAGATAATCGGGAGAGCCTTGCAGCACCTCGGGCATCGCGTCCCCTTCGTGGCGGGAGCATTCCTCTGCACAAAGAAAAATCGGCCCGACCTCGGCATAGGGCTGCGGGGTGGGAAAGGGACGGTGGGCAAGGATCAGCATCCCGGCGCCTTCGGGGATGTAGCGCAGGCAGTGGCGGCAGGGATTTCCGGCTCCGCCTGATGTGCTACGTTCCGGTGTCTGGCCGTTTGCATCAAGGCCTCCGGCCTGCAGGGCGCGGGCGGTGTCGGTTGTAAGGGCGGTGATTGTCAGCATGTCTGTCTCCTGTTCTGACGCGACATTGCCCGCAGTGTCAGGGCGGTGGCGACCCGGATCCTGCGCATCCGGCTGATGGTGAAAGCAGGCAGAGGCTCCCGCCCGTTTCAAAACCGGCAGGGCCGGATTTTCCCCGGTTGGGCGTGGCGCGGATCCCCCTTCGGGCGGGATCCGCGGGGCGGCACCTTGTGGCGGAATGGGTGACTCGAAATAAGAACAAAACGTGAATATATACTGGAGGCATGTCTGTTGAATTCGCGATTCTGTCCAACTTCACCTTTCTCACCGGGGCGTCGCACCCGGAGGAGTACGTGGAGCGTGCGGTGGCGCTGGGGATGGAGGCGCTGGCCATTGCGGACGAGAATTCGGTGGCGGGGATCGTGCGCGCGCACAGCCATTGCCGCGATATTGCCCGGCGTGTGGCAGAGCGACAGGCCTGGGACCGGGACAATACGCCCATCGGGCCGCCCCGGCCTGCGGATGTGTCACCCGCGCCGTCCTTTCCGATTTATGCGGTGCCACGGCTGATCCCGGCAGCGCGGCTGGTGTTCGCCGATGCGCCGCCGCTGATCGCCTTGCCAGAGGACCGCATGGGCTGGGGGAGCCTGTGCCGACTGATCTCGGCTGGGCGGTTGCGGGCCGAAAAAGGCGCCTGTCATCTGGAATTGGCCGACCTTCTGGAGCAGGGCGAGCGGCTGCACCTGCTGCTCCTGCCACCGGCGGAACACCTGCCGGGCGGCGCGGGCGGATGGGCGCCGCATATAAAGGCGCTGACGCGCCGCTTTGCCGGGCGGATGCACCTGATGATGGCACCTGCTTATGATGGGCGGGATGGGCGTCGCTTTGCCCGGCTGGAGGAACAGGCAAACACGCTGAACCTACCCACGATTGCCAGCGCCGCCCCGCGCATGCACCACGGATCGCGCCGCCGCCTTGCGGACGTGCTCAGCGCCATTCGCCTGCGCTGCCGGGTCGAGGATCTGGGCCGCGCCGCCCTTGCCAATGGCGAACAGCGCCTGCGTGCACCGCATGAGATGCAGCGGATCTTTCGCGGGCATGAGGGGGCGCGGACCCGGGCGCAGGATCTCGCAGCGCGGCTCACGTTCTCGCTGGATGAGCTGCGTTATGACTATCCGGATGAGGGGCTGGAGGGTGAAACCCCGTCCGCGCGTCTGCGCCGCCTGGCAGAAGAGGGGCTGATCTGGCGCTATCCCGCAGGCGCGCCGCCAAAGGTGCGCGACATGCTGGAGCATGAACTGACGCTGATCGCCCGTCTGAAATACGAGCCTTATTTCCTGACCGTGCGCGACATCGTCGATTTCGCGCGTTCGCGCGGGATCCTGTGTCAGGGGCGCGGCTCGGCTGCGAATTCGGTGGTGTGTTATTGCCTGGACGTCACTTCGGTTAGCCCGGAAACCGGCACCATGGTGTTTGAGCGCTTTGTTTCCGAGGCCCGCGATGAGCCGCCCGACATCGATGTGGATTTTGAGCATGAGCGCCGCGAGGAGGTGATCCAGTGGATCTATGACCGCTATGGTCGCCACCGGGCGGGGCTCTGCGCGACGGTAATCCATTACCGGGGCAAGCGCGCCATCCGCGAGGTGGGCCGCGCCATGGGGCTGAGCGAGGATACCATTGCCGCCATGTCCTCGCAGCTGTGGGGCAGTTTTGACCGCAGCGGCGGCGGCGATGCCCGCCTGCGCGAGATCGGGCTGGATCCCGACGCGCCCCGCCTGCGCCAGACGCTGGATCTGGTGGGGCAGATCATCGGCTTTCCGCGGCACCTTAGCCAACATGTCGGCGGATTCATCATCACCGCGGGTCGGCTGGACGAGTTGGTGCCGATCGAGAACGCTACCATGGAGGGGCGCACGGTCATTTGCTGGGATAAGGACGATATCGACGCGTTGGGCATTCTCAAGGTCGATGTCCTGAGCCTTGGCATGCTGACCTGCATCCGCAAGGCCTTTGACCTGATGCGGCAGCATCACCGGCTGGATTACGCGCTGGCGACGCTGCCGCCCGAGGATCCGGCGGTCTATGACATGCTGTGCCGGGCTGACAGTATCGGCGTTTTTCAGGTCGAAAGCCGAGCGCAGATGAATTTCCTGCCGCGCATGCGACCGCGCAATTTTTATGATCTGGTGATCGAGGTGGCGATCATCCGCCCCGGCCCCATTCAGGGCGATATGGTGCATCCCTATATCCGCCGCCGCAATGGCGAGGAGCCGGTGGAGTTCCCCTCTGATGCGCTGGGTGAGGTGCTGGGCAAGACCATGGGCGTGCCGCTGTTTCAGGAGCAGGCGATGCAGATCGCCATGGTGGGGGCGGGCTTCACCCCCGAACAGGCGGACCGGCTGCGCCGCTCGCTGGCGACCTTCAACAAGCACGGAAATGTGTCGGAATTCCGCAGTCTGTTCCTGCGCGGCATGGCGTGCAATGGCTATGATGCGGAGTTCTCCGAACGCTGTTTCTCTCAGATCGAAGGCTTTGGCGCCTATGGGTTCCCCGAAAGCCACGCTGCCAGTTTCGCGCTTTTGGTCTATGCCTCGGCCTGGATCAAATGCCACCATCCGGGGATCTTTGCCTGCGCGCTTTTGAATTCGCAGCCGATGGGGTTTTATGCGCCCGCGCAGATCGTGCGGGACGCCCGCGCCCATGGGGTGGAGGTGCGCCCCATCTGCATCAACGCCAGCTACTGGGACAACGTGATGGAGCCGGACGGGCAGGGCGGGCTGGCGCTACGCCTTGGCTTCCGACAGATCAAGGGGCTCAGCGATGAGGATGTCAGCTGGCTGACAGCGGCGCGCGGCAATGGCTATACCGAGGTGCAGGACGTCTGGCGTAAGGCGGGCCTGCCGCCGCCGGTGATCGAACGACTGGCCGAGGCCGATGCCTTTGCCGTGCTGGGGGTGTCGCGTCGTGAGGCGCTGTGGCAGGCCAAGGCGATTACCGCCAAGAAACCCCTGCCGCTGTTCGAGCGCGAGCTGGAAGGCGAATCCATCGAGGAGCCTGCTGCCCACCTGCTGCAGATGACCCTGGGCGAAGAGGTGGTGGAGGATTACGTCGCCCTGCGCCTGTCCTTGCGTGCCCATCCGGTTGCGCTGCTGCGGCATCTGCTGACGCCAGAGGGGTGAGTGGCGCAGAACAAGGATCGCGCCCGACCCTGGGTGGGTGCAAAGCGCCCTCCCATGGGGGAGGGTCGGGCGCGGTCCGGCGTTGCCGGACCAGAACGGCCTGTTGTGACGTCCTCTACCTGCGCCCATTGCCACATCTGGCGCTAACGGCGGTTTCGCATTTCGCGCCAAGCCTGTAGAAGGCCTCTCAACGCTGACACAGCCCGACCATGGCGGAGATGAACCGATGAGCAGACCCAAACCCGTTGTCCCCAAACCTGTCGTACTCTGTATTCTTGATGGCTGGGGCGCCGGGGAGCCGGGGGTGGCGAATGCGCCCTATCTGGCCAAGACGCCGACCTTTGATGCGATCATGGAAAAAGGCCCCACTGCGCGGCTGATCACCCATGGGCCGGATGTGGGTCTGCCTTCGGGGCAGATGGGCAATTCCGAGGTCGGCCACACCAATATCGGCGCCGGCCGGGTGGTGGCGATGGATCTCGGCCAGATCGACCTTGCGATCGAGGACGGCTCTTTCTTTGACAATGCCGCCCTGCAGGAGTTTATCGCCAAGCTGAAGAAAACCGGCGGCGCCGCGCATCTGATGGGGCTGGTCTCGGACGGGGGCGTGCACGGGCATATCACCCATATCCTGGCGGCGATCAAAGCGATCCGCGACGCAGGCGTGCCGGTCTGGCTTCATGCCGTCACGGATGGCCGTGACGTGGCCCCGAAATCCGCCTTTGGCTATTTCGAGGAACTGAAGGAAAAGATGCCCGAAGGCGCGCGCGTGGCAACGGTCACGGGGCGCTATTATGCCATGGACCGAGACAACCGCTGGGAGCGGGTCAAGGAAGCCTATGATGCGATGGTTAAGGGCGAGGGGCGCAGCGTGCGCGATGCTCATGACGCGGTGGACCATGGTTATAACCAGTCGGAAACCGATGAATTCATCAGCGCCAGCGTGGTGGCTGGCTTTGACGGGATCAAGGATGGCGACGGCTTCTTCTGCCTCAACTTCCGCGCCGACCGCGCGCGAGAGATCCTGCGCGCTATCGGCGAGCCGGGCTTTGCCGACTTCGACACCGGGCCGCGCCCCGATCTGGCAGGGCTGCTGGGGATGGTGGAATATTCCGAAGGGCATAACGCCTATATGACCACCTGCTATCCCAAGGCGCCCATCGTCAACACGCTGGGGGAATGGGTTGCGAAACAGGGTCTCACCCAGTTCCGCCTGGCTGAGACCGAGAAATACCCGCATGTGACCTTCTTCCTCAATGGCGGCAAGGAAGAGCCGGAGGTGGGCGAGGACCGTTACATGCCGAAATCGCCCAAGGTCGCGACCTATGACCTGCAGCCCGAAATGTCGGCGCCTGAGGTGACCGAGAAATTCGTCGAGGCGATCGAGAAGGGCTATGACCTGATCGTCACCAATTACGCCAACCCCGATATGGTCGGCCACACCGGCGATATTCCGGCGGCGATCAAGGCCTGCGAGGCGGTGGATCAGGGGCTGGCCAAGGTCGTCGCGGCGCTGGAAAAGGCGGGCGGCGCCATGCTGGTGACTGCGGACCACGGCAATTGCGAAGTGATGATTGACCCGGAAACCGGCGGCGCCCACACTGCCCATACCACCAATCTGGTGCCGCTGGCGCTGGTCGGCGGCCCCGAAGGCGCCAAGCTGCGCAACGGACGGCTGGCGGATCTGGCGCCGACGCTGCTGGAGCTGATGGGCCTGTCGAAACCGGATGAGATGACCGGAGAGAGCCTGCTTGCATGATTGACCGAGCCCTTCGCCTGATCCCGGGGCTGGCCCTGTGCCTGCTGATGGCGGCGCCTTTGCGCGCCGAGACGGCAGCTGCCCGCGCCGCGCGGGAGGCCGCTGCCCAGCTGGAAGCGGCCACGCTGCGGATGGAGCAGGCCGATGGCGCCCGCGACCGGGTCAAGGCGCTGAGCGAGACGATCCACGCCTATGAGGCCGGTCTGGCTGCCATGCGGGACGGGCTGCGCGGTGTGGCACGGCGGGAAACCCAGCTCACTGCGCAATTGCAGTCGCGCGAAGGCGAGATTGCCGAGCTGCTGGGGGTCATCCAGACAATTGAAACCTCCTCACCGCCGGTGCTGATGCTGCATCCTTCGGGGCCTTTGGGCGCGGCGCGCTCGGCGATGATGCTGGCCGAGGTTGCACCGGGGCTCAATGCGCGGGCCGAGGCGCTGCGCGCGGATCTGGAAGAGGTGCAGACTCTGCGCCTGTTGCAGCAGGCGGCGGCGGGCAAGCTGGAAGAGGGGCTGAGCGGCATCCAGCAGGCGCGCACCGCGCTTTCGACCGCGATTGCCGACCGCACCGATCTGCCACGGCGGTTTACCGAGGATCCGATGCGCACGGCGGTGCTGATCTCCTCGACCGAGACACTGTCCGGCTTTGCCAGCGGGCTGTCGGAAATTGCCGACGGTGCGGTGATCGAAAGCCGCGCCGACATCAGCGATCTGCGCGGCGATCTGCCGCTGCCGGTCGAAGGGCTGGTGCTGCGCGGCTATGGCGACCGCGATGCCGCCGGGATTGCCCGGCCGGGCCTGCTGGTTGCGGCCCGTCCGCGGGCGCTGGTGACCAGTCCAACGGCGGCGACGATCCGCTATCGCGGGCCACTGCTGGATCTGGGCAACGTGGTGATTCTGGAACCGCAGCCGGACACGCTGTTTATCCTGTCAGGGCTGGCAGAGGTCTATGGCACTGCCGGTCAGGTCATTCCCGAAGGCACCCCGGTGGGTTTGATGGGCGGTCAGACCCCGCAGGCTGGTGCGATTTTGTCACTAAGCGGTGAAGGGGGTGGAACTGACCGCACAGAAACGCTCTATATAGAAGTCAGAATGGACAACAGTCCGGTGGACCCGGAAACGTGGTTCCGCACCGGAAAAGGTGGATGAAGGTTTCATGAAAAAATTTGCGATGGCCGCATTTGGCGGCACGCTGGCAGGGATCGTTGCAACAACCTATGTCGCAGGCCCGCTGCTGGCGCAGGAAAGCGCCCGCGAGACAACGGTCTATGAACAGCTGGACCTGTTCGGTGACATCTTTGAACGGATCCGCTCCCAATATGTCGAAGAGGTCGACGAGAAAGAGCTGATCGAAGCTGCCATTGGCGGCATGCTCTCCTCGCTGGATCCGCACTCCAGCTACCTGTCGCCCGACGACGCCGCCAATATGCAGGTGCAGACGCGCGGTGAATTCGGCGGTCTCGGCATCGAGGTCACCCAGGAAGAGGGCTTCGTCAAGGTTGTCTCGCCCATCGACGGCACCCCCGCCGATGAGGCCGGGATCGAAGCAGGCGATTTCATCACCCATGTGGATGGCGAAAGCGTCCTCGGCCTGTCGCTGGACGAAGCGGTGGAAATGATGCGCGGCCCGGTCGGCTCCGAGATCATCATCACAGTGGTGCGCGAAGGTGAGGCGGAACCCTTTGACGTGTCGATCATCCGCGACACCATCAAACTGACCGCCGTGCGTGCCCGCACCGAAGGCGACACTGTCGTGATGCGGATCACCACCTTCAACCGTCAGACCACGCCGAACCTGGAATCCGGTCTGAAAGAGCAGATCGAAGCCGCCGGTGGCATCGACAACGTGAATGGCATCGTTCTGGATCTGCGCAACAACCCGGGCGGCCTTCTGACCGAGGCGATCCAGGTGGCCGACAGCTTCCTTGAAACCGGAGAGATCGTATCGACCCGTGGCCGCAACCCGGAAGATGGCGAACGCTTCAACGCGACGCCCGGCGATCTTTCGGGTGGCAAGCCGATCGTGGTACTGATCAACGGCGGCTCTGCCTCTGCCTCGGAAATCGTTGCAGGTGCCTTGCAGGATCACCGCCGCGCCATTGTGGTGGGTACCAAATCCTTCGGTAAAGGCTCGGTTCAGACCGTGATGCCGCTGCGGGGCGATGGCGCCATGCGCCTGACCACTGCGCGCTATTACACGCCGTCGGGCCGGTCGATCCAGGCGTTGGGCGTCAGCCCCGACATCGTGGTCGAGCAGCCTCGCCGTCGTGTTGGCGAGGAAGAAGAGGAAAGCTCGGTTGCAAACCGCTCCCGCTCCGAAGCGGACCTGCGCGGGCGTCTCAACAACGACAGCCTGACCGAGGATGAAATCCGTCAGATCGAAGAAGATCGCGCCAAGGCCGAAAAGGCCGCCGAGCTGCGCGAACAGGATTATCAGCTGGCCTATGCCATCGACATCCTGAAAGGTCTGTCGGCGCTGGGTCCGAACGACTGATCCTTAATCCACCTGATTGTCCAAAGGCCGCTCCATTCGGGGCGGCCTTTTTCAATGGTTCTGTTATGCAGGCGTAGGCCCCTGAGACCGGATGTCTGGTTTCGGGGGCTGAACCCGTCCGCTGTCAGGGCGTCACTTCAAATCGGTGAAGATCTGCGAAGTAACACCAGCCTCAAGCAGGGCCGCCCTGATCTCATCGATTGCATTGATGTCGGCTGAACTGACGATGACCACGTCATTGACCACCAGCGAATAGAGCGGCGCGTCGGGCGCAAGGTTTGCCAGATATTTTTCTGCCGCCAGCTGAGACTTCGGCCCCCATTTGCCATCGTAGGCCACGCCAATCGTGTATTGCGCGTCCATGGTTATTTCCTTGCTCACGGGTTTGCCGTCGTTCAGATCCAGCAAGACCTTCTGAAGCTGCGCGTCATCGGTGATGCGGTCCGGAATGAATACGTTGGTGCAGGTCTCGACTTCTCTGTATCTGGTGACGGTGTTCTTGCTGGTTTCATTGGCGATGGCGCCGCCAACAATCGCACCGACGGCAGCGCCGGCATTCTTGTCGGTCACCACCTTGCCGATCACGCCGCCAACAATCGCCCCGCCAATGACCTTTTCGGGACTGCCGCCTTTGACGGTCTCCTGATACGGCACCATCTGGGTTTCGCATCTTGTTTCGTATGAACCGGCAAATGCCTGGGATGCCATCAGAACAGCTGTCGCTGCTGTCGCCAAAAGTTTCATGTCACTTTCCTCCTTATGCAGGCAAGCATGGTCTTGCCTCTGCATCTTATGACCATCAGCCGTTCACCGTCTGGCCAGGCACAGGCTTTGCCGGGGATCCAGTCGGTATTCCCGAACTCCCTATAAAATAAGTGTGCGCTCAACTGTTATTCAATATCATGGGCAGATTCTCCGTGTGCCTAGGCCCGAGGTGCGCGATGCCGGAGAGAGGCCGGTATCCTCCGTTTCCTTGCACTTGATGAGAAGAGATGCCCGGAAACCGGCGGCAACTGGCACCGGTCTGCGTTAGGGTAGGGCATGATGTTCGACCTGCCTGATTCCGAAACGCTTTATGCGGCGCTGCTGGCGCGTGATGAAACCTATGAGGGGCGCGCCTATGTGGGCGTGACCTCGACCGGGATCTTCTGCCGCCTCAGCTGCCCGGCGCGTAAACCAAAGCGTGAGAACTGCCAGTTCCACGCCACACCCGGCGCCTGTATCGAGGCCGGGTTCCGTCCCTGCAAACGCTGCACGCCGCTGGCGGCGGCAGCCGGGGAGGATCCGATGGTTCAGAAGCTTCTGGCGGCGCTGGAGGAGCGCCCCGCCTATCGTTGGCGCGAAGCGGATGTGGCGCGCATGGGGTTTGATCCCTCTACCGTGCGGCGCAGTTTCCGGCGCCATTTCGGGATGACCTTCCTGGAAATGGCCCGCCAGCGGCGCCTGCGCGAAGGGTTTACCACGCTCAAGGCCGGAGAGCCGGTGATTGCCGCCCAGATCGAAGCGGGGTTCGAGTCCCCTTCAGCCTTTCGCGTGGCCTTTGCCCGGCTGACCGGGCTGGCGCCGGGCAGCTTCCGGCAGGACGCGCTGCTGCTGGCGGATTGGATCGACACGCCGCTGGGCGCGATGATCGCGGTCAGCTGTCCGCACCGGTTGCATCTGCTGGAATTTGCCGACCGCAAGGCGCTGCCGCGGGAAATGGCCCGGCTGCAATCCACGCAACCCGGCGGCATCGGCTTTGGACGGCCTGCGCCCACCCAGCAGGTCGCTGAAGAACTGCAGCGCTATTTCAGCGGTGACAGCGCCCGGTTTGAAACGCCGATTGCGTTGCATGGAAGCGCCTTTCAGCGCGAGGTCTGGGATTACCTGCGGGCCATTCCGGCAGGAGAGACCCGCAGCTATTCCCAGATTGCGCAGGAGCTTGGCCGCCCTTCGTCCAGCCGCGCGGTAGCGCGGGCCAATGGCAGCAACCAGCTGGCGCTGGTGGTGCCCTGTCACCGGGTGCTTTCGGCGGATGGCAACTTGACTGGCTATGGCGGCGGATTGTGGCGCAAACAGCGGCTCATTGAAATCGAAGCCGACCTTGGAAAGCGTGCACGGCCTCAGGCGGTTTCCACGCAGTGACGCCGAAAGGCGCGTTTCAGCATATCAAGCTCGGCCCGGAGCAGCTCCACTTCGCAGCGCATATCCTCGGCTGCCACATCACCGCCGATCAGGGTGAAATGCGCCAGCGTCTGGTCCGCCGCCGCGTCGGTGATGACAAAACTGTGCACCCCATCGGCGATGGCTTCGGTAGGTACGGTGATGACCAGCTCCCATTCGCCGTCGCGGCTGCCTTCGCTAAGTGCGACCTGTTCAACCGGCTGATCCAGATACAGAACCCGGATGTTCGGCGGTGTTCCCGTGACGGGGGCGTTGCTGATCCGGCCTTCCCATTTGCCATTGCGAAAGCGGATCTTGGTGACGGTCAGGTCGCTCATGTCACGGGTCCTCACAGGTTGGCGCGGCGGTGGCGCGCAAAAGTCAGGTCGCGCAAGACCACCTGGTTCATGTCCGGTGCCTCGAAAATCAGGTCCAGCCAGATATTCTCGATGCGCTTTTCGTTGAGGTTGGAATAGGCAAGATCGTACTCGACCGTCACCTTGCGGTCGCCCAGCGGCAGTTCCCGCACGATCTGTTCGGTGTTGGGGCCATGGCTGATGTTGAGCCGGGCAAAGATTTCCAGCGGCTTCTCGGTTTCGATGATGCTGTCGACCCGGATCAGATGCTGCCGGGTCAGCCCGCTGCCCGCGTCCTTGGGCAGGGCGATCACCAGTGACAGGAAGGAACCATCGAAACTGAACACATCCATACGCAGGCCAAAGGGCGCGAGGTCCTCTTCACGGGTGTTACGCAGCTGGCGCAGGGTCAGCTCGGAATAGCTGCAATCGTGGAACATCTGCACATCCTCGCCCAGCTTGGCCTTGGACGGGACCGAGGACAGACCAGCGACCGGCAGCGGCCCGCGCCAGGGTTCGGGGCGCCAGGACCAATCGGTGCCATGCGGGCGCGCAAAGGAGGAGGAGCCGATCTGGGGCAGGGCGAGACGTCCGTCCGCAACATGGATCAGCTGGTCCAGCTCGGTCTTGAGTTGTCGCGCCTCTGTGCGTTGGCGGCGCAATTCGGTCAGGGGGGCGCTGCCAGCTCCTGCAACGATCCGGCGCCAACGGCGCAAGGCGCGGCGGTGCAGCAGTTTGTCCAGGATCCTGCTCATGACTTTGGTTGCCCTGCCTTTATCGTTGCCGTGGTGGTATTGCGGTTTGTGCCTGCGCCAATCTAGCCCTGCAACATCAGTCAAATAAACCGGCAATCCGCCTTCTTAGGGAGAGTTTTCCGCCACTGTCACCTTCGGGCGCGCCTGCATGACTGGCCCGGGCATCAGGGCGGGCGAGGGGACGCAATGCGCCTGAGGCGGTGCGGTGGGGGCTGCGATTTGCCGGGGCGCGTTGTACGACTTCCTCGGGGGCGGGTTCTGGTCGCGATGCTTCCCGTGTCAGCTCCGCCATCTGCTCCAGCAGCGCGGCGCCGCGCTCGGTCAGCAGGGGGCTTTTTGCCGGGGCATAAAGCGCCAGCACGATCACGTGACCCTCCAGCACCATGGCGCCGCGCCAATGTTCGGGGCTGGCTCCGGCGGCGCTGTGTCCCGGCATATCCAATTTAACCAGGGGCAACGGGCCATTCTCGCGGCGGGCGACGATATGGGCGCCGGGCGTGCTGGCTACCAGATCGGAGACCGATGGCACTCTGCCTTTGGCCGAAAGTTCTCCAAAAGTGGCGGTGATAACGCCCGCGTTGCGACTGCCAAAGAAACCGGGCCCGCCCAGCAGGTCACAGCGCGGTAGCAGGGCAAACCCGTCTGCCGCATCGCGCCGCAGCATCTTGGGGTCAAAGCAATAGCCGCGCGGTGCCGTAAGCACCACCTCGGCGCCCTGCATGCGGACCTCTGTCAGCCTGGAAGGCGTACCTGTGCCACCGGGCGCCGCAAAGGAAAATCCGCCGCCGGGCACCTGGCCGCAAGCGCTGAGCAGGGCGCAGAGACCTAGCGCAGCAATGCCCAGACGGGGCTGCGGGCGCCGCTGCGCGCAGGGCATACTGTCCCGCCGCGCAGAGCACATTGTCCTGATCGTGCCCGTGACAGCCGTCATGATTGCTTTGTCGCGCAGATCCCCTGCTCCCCCCGGCATCAGATTATCGTTATCCTGCGTTTACAAAAGGGATAAAGGCCTGAAACACTTACGACAAGAGTGAACACCCGCCCGAGGGGTACCTTGCCAAGGCGCAGCCAGATGCATAGTTACGCAGGATTCTTTCAGACCGGCACAGGCCCGGCCGTGGCACAGGTATCACGATGAAACGTCCGACGCCCATGAGGGCGGGCAGCGGGCCGCTTAAGCGCCCGCAGGATCTGCCCGCGACTCTCTTTTCTTTTATTTGGGCGTATTCGCGCCGTCAGCAGCTGGTCTTGCTGGCGCTGACGGTCCTGACCTTTCCGTTTCTCTACGCCTCGCTGGAGCTGCCCAAGCGGATCATCAACGACGCCATCGGGGCCGAAACGCCTGTCATCATGGTCTGGGGTCAAGATATCGCTCAGGTGGAATACCTGCTGATCCTGTGCTTTGGCTTCCTTGCAGCGGTGGTGATCGGCGGCATGATGAAGATGCGGCTCAACACGCTGAAGGGGATCGTGGCCGAACGCCTGCTGCGGCGGCTGCGCTACACGCTGATCAACCGGATGCTGCGGTTCCCGAAACCCTATTTCCGCACCACCAGCCAGGGTGAGCTGGTGTCGATGATCACTTCCGAAAGCGAACCCATGGGCGGGTTGATGGGGGATGCGGTGGCGCAGCCGGTGTTCCAGCTGGGGCAGATGCTGACCATCGTGGCCTTCCTGTTTATGCAAAGTGTTTGGTTCGGGCTGGTCTCGATCGCGCTGATCCCGCTGCAGGCCTGGCTGATCCCGATGTTGCAGCGGCAGATCAACCTGTTGAACAAGGACCGCATCCAGGAGGTGCGGATGCTGGCCTCGGAAATCGGAGAAACCGCCGCCGGGATGAGCGATCTGCGCGCCAATGGCGGCTGGCGTTACCGGATGGCGCAAGTGTCGGACCGGCTGGGGCGTCTGTTCGAGATCCGCCGCCGGATCTACACCAAAAAATACTTCATGAAGTTCCTCAACAACCTGATCGGCCATATGACACCCTTCGTGTTTTATTCGGCCGGCGGGGTGCTGGCGATCCGGGGCGATATCACGGTGGGCGCGCTGGTGGCGGCGCTGGCCGCTTACAAGGATCTGTCGGCCCCGTGGAAGGAACTGCTGACCTATTACAATCAGGTGCAGGACATGAGTCTGCGCTGGAAAATCATGCTGGAGCGGTTCGCGCCGCGCGGCATGATCGATGCCGAGCTGATCGAAGGCGAGCCGAGCGAGATCCCGCATCTGCGCGGCGATATCGAGTTGCGCAATGTCTCGGTGCGCGATGCCGACGGGACGGTGGTCCTGCAGGATATTTCGCTGACCATTCCGGCGGGCGCCCGCGTTGCGGTCAAAAGCACCAGTGACGCAGAGCGTGCGGCGTTCGGCCAGTTGCTGGTCCGTGAAACCTTGCCGTCGCAGGGCAGCATTCAGGTCTCGGGGCACCGGCTCGACAGCCTGCATCAGGGGGTGATCGCGGCCCGGATCGGCTATGCCTATTCGCATCCCTATCTGTTTTCTGGATCACTTGGCGACAACGTGCTGATGCCGCTGCGCAGCCGCCCGGGCAAGATCAGCCGGGATCAGGCCACTCTTCGCAAACAGGTCGAATCCAAGCGCGCAGGCAACAGTGGCGATCTTCTGGAGGCGGATTGGGTCAATCCCGAATTGGCGGGGCTGGGATCCGAAGGCGATGTGCGCGATTGGTGGTTCCAACTGATCGAGGCAATGGGCATCGACGAGCAGTTGTTCCAGCGCACCCTGCACGCGCGGTTCCAGGATGGCACCCACCCGGCGCTGGTGCAGCATATCATCCGCCTGCGCCCGCTGATCCGTGAACGGCTGGAGGCCGAAGGTCTGGATGATGCCGTCCACCATTTCGATCCCGAGCGATTCAACCCTGCCATGCCACTGGCGGGCAACCTTTTGTTTGCGGCGCCGTCGCGCGACATCCCGGTCGAAGAATTGCTGGCACCGGACGGGCTGTTGCTGCGACTGGTACGCGAGCAAGGGCTGACCGGGGAAACCATGGGGATCGGTCTTGGCGTGGTGGAAACCCTGATCAAGACCTTTGGACGCGAAGATATCGATCATCCGCTGTTCCAGCGGCTTGGCCTTGAAGAAGATCTCTATCGCCGGATTTGCAGCGCTGCCGAACGCTATGCCGCGCAGGGGGCTGATGATCTGCCCGAGGCAGAGCAGGCGCTGCTGATGACGGTGCCGTTCCTTTTGACCGAAGAGCAGATCGGCAGCGGGCTACCGGCCGGGTTCAAGGAACGTATCCTGAAAATCCGCCAGAGTCATGCGGCGCAGTTGATCGCCCAGACCGGCGGCTTGTTCCGACCTCTGGATCCGAATTCCTACTTTCCGCGGCTGACGGTTCTTGAAAATGCTCTCTTCGGCAAGATCTCGCTGCGGGCTGGGGCGCGGGCAGCGCAGGTTGAATCGCTGGTGGCCGAGGTGCTGGATACCCACGGGCTGCGCAAACGGCTGGCGTTGATCCTTTACGATCTGCCGACCGGACTGGGCGGATCGCTGCTGGAGCCGGTGTTTCAGGAACGGGCCGCCTTTACCCGCGCCGCGATCAAACGGCCGGACATTCTGATCCTGGATAAGGTGCTGGCCAGCCACACGGCGGAAAACCGGCTGCGTACACGCGAAAAGCTGCGCGATCTGATGCCGCAGACCACGATGATCTTCATGGAAGACACCATCCAGCATCCGGAGCGCTACGATCTTTATGTCGAAATCCGCGATGGCCGGATCGACGGGGTCGAGCGGCGCCCACTGGGCAGCCCGGAAGGCGCCGCCGCGGCCGATTTCTCTGCCAAGTTCGATATCATCGCCGCAACCGAGCTGTTCTCGCAGTTGGATGCGCGCAACCAGCGTCTTCTGGCATTTTCGGCTGGCTGGCACGAGGTTCCGGCCGGGGAGATGGTTTTTTCCCACGGCGACAGCGGTGATGCAGTGTACCTGTGCCTGTCGGGCCGGGCCGATCTGACCTTCCCCGATGCGCCCGCCGGGGCGCCGCCGGTGACGGTGATCGAACCGGGGCGGCTGATCGGGGACCTGGCGGTGATTCTGGATCAGCCGCGGACCATGAACCTGCGCGCTACCGAGGATTGCCGTTTCCTGCGCATCGGTGCTGCGGAATACCGCGCGGTGATCGAAAGCGATATCAACGTCGCGCTGCGCTTGTTAGAGACGGTGGCGGGTAATCTGGCCACTGCCCGGGACAAAATGGTGTCCATTGCTCACCAAACGGGCGGTACGATTAGTGAAGACAGACCTCTGAAGGATGCGGATCCGAATGCTGAATAGACAGAATTATTCTGCCCATGAGGCGCTGGTGCGCAGCGCCCGCAGGAAACCGCAGCTGTGGCGGCTGGGGCTTGGGCTGGTTCTGATCTACCTCATCAGCTTTGCCCTGTCCTCGATAGTGCTGCCGCTGCTGGCGGCGCTGTTCCCCGGCGTCTGGCTGCAGGGGTTGCGCGATGGCAGCACCCCGGGGGCGATGCTGGTGCTTTTGGGCGGGTTCCTGTTCATCACCGTGGGCGTGGCGCTGTGCGCGCGGCTGCTGCAGGATCGGTCCTTCCTGTCGGTCGTCGGTCATCCGAGACCGCTGGTCCGGCAGTTCATCCGGGTTAGCCTGTACCTTCTGGCGCTGGGCATCGCTCTGTCGCTGCTGCCGCCCTATGACATGGGGGAACCGCTGCAGCCCAATCTGGAACCGGGGTTGTGGCTGTCGCTGTTGCCGGTGTCGCTGCTGGTGGTGCTGATCCAGACCAGTGCCGAGGAAATCGTCTTTCGTGGCTATATCCAGCAGGGGCTTGCGGCGCGCTTCAAAAGCCCGGCGGTCTGGATCCTTGGCCCGTCGGCCCTGTTCGCGTTGGGCCATTACCTGCCGGCCGAGGCCGGAGAGAATGCGCTGTTGATCACCCTCTGGGCCGGGGTGTTCAGCTGCATGATGGCGGATCTGACCGCGCGGGCGGGTACGCTGGGGCCTGCCATCGCGGTGCATTTCTTCAACAACGTCACCGCGCTTCTGGTCTTTGCCTCTCCCACCAGTCTTTACGGACTGTCGCTCTACCTGATGCCCTATGAAATGTCCGATGGCGCTGCGCTGCGCCCCTGGCTGGCGGTCGACTTTGCCATGATGCTGGTGACATGGCTCACGGCGCGGCTTGCGATACGCCGCTGATTGCATTTGTGCGCAATGAGTCTTATCTGAGGGGCCAAACAGCCCCTACAGAGGCACGATATGAACTGGATCACCAACTACGTCCGGCCGCGGATCAACTCGATCTTCTCGCGCCGCGAAGTCCCAGAGAACCTGTGGACCAAGTGCGATGAGTGCGGCACCATGCTGTTTCACCGCGAGTTGAAGGACAATCTGAACGTCTGCACCAACTGCGGCCATCACATGCACATCACCCCGCGGGACCGGTTCACGGCCCTGTTCGACGGCGGTGTGTTCAGCGAGGTCGAGGTGCCCGAGCCGCTGGCGGACCCGCTAAAGTTCCGCGACCAGAAGAAATACCCAGACCGCATGAAGGCGGCGCAGAAGAAAACCGGCGAAAAAGAGGCCATGCTGGTCGCTGCTGGTGAAATGGGCCGTACGCCCATCGTGGCGGTGGCCCAGGACTTTTCCTTCATGGGCGGCTCCATGGGCATGTATGTGGGCAATGCGATCATTGCCGCCGCCGAAGAAGCGGTAAAGCTGCACCGGCCGCTGATCCTGTTCTCTGCCGCAGGCGGTGCCCGCATGCAGGAAGGCATCCTGTCGCTGATGCAGATGCCGCGCACCACCGTGGCGGTGCAGATGCTGAAAGAGGCAGGCCTGCCCTATATCGTCGTTCTGACCCATCCCACCACCGGCGGTGTGACGGCCTCCTATGCGATGCTGGGCGATGTGCAGATCTCCGAACCCAATGCGCTGATTTGTTTTGCAGGCCCCCGGGTGATCGAGCAGACCATCCGCGAAAAACTGCCCGAAGGGTTCCAGCGCGCGGAATACCTGCTGGATCACGGCATGCTGGACCGGGTGACCCCGCGCACCGAGCTGCGTGAGGAGCTGATCACCATCGTCCGCATGTTGATGAGCATGCCACCGCAGGTGCACGGCGATCTGCCTGCGCCGGAACCGGTTGCCGAAGAGCTGCCCGCGCCAAAGGTCGAAAACGACGCGGGATCTGCCGCAGCCGCAGAGGCCGATAGCAAATAGCCCTGTCATAGAAAGAAGCGCCCGTGCTGGGTGCTTTGCCGCGCCCGTCTGCCTGATCCGGCGGGCGGGCTTTTTCATCAGATCCGGTTCGGGAGCCACCCATGACCAAAGCGAGTTCCGACGCCATCCTCGATCGCATGATGGCGCTGCACCCCAAGATCATCGACCTGACGCTGGACCGGGTCTGGCGGCTGCTGGCGGCGCTGGATAACCCGCAGGACAGGCTGCCGCCGGTGATCCATATCGCAGGCACCAATGGTAAGGGATCGACCCAGGCGATGATCCGTGCGGGTCTCGAGGGGGCCGGAAAATCGGTGCACGCCTATACCTCGCCGCATCTGGCGCGGTTTCACGAGCGGATCCGTCTGGCCGGAGAACTGATCTCGGAGCCGCATCTGACCGAGGTGCTCGACGAGTGCTATGCCAAGAATGGCGGTGAGAATATCACCTATTTCGAAATCACCACCTGCGCTGCGCTGCTGGCCTTTGCCCGCACGCCTGCGGATTACACGCTACTCGAAGTCGGACTTGGCGGGCGGCTGGATGCCACCAACGTGATTGAAAAACCCGCCCTGTCGGTGATCACGCCGGTGTCGATCGATCACGAACAGTTTCTGGGCAATACCCTGGCCGAGATCGCAGGTGAAAAGGCCGGGATCATCAAGCGCGGGGTGCCCGTCGTCGTCGGTCCGCAGGAGGATGAGGCGATGGAGGTGATCGAGGAGGTCGCCGCCCGCCATGGCGCGCCGCTGATCGCCCATGGACAGCACTGGCACGTCTATGAGGAACGCGGGCGGCTGATCTTTCAGGATGAAACCGGGCTGCTGGACCTGCCGATGCCCGCGCTGATCGGCGCGCATCAGGTGCAGAACGCGGGAATGGCTCTGGCCGCCCTGCGCCATCTGGGCGCGGATGAGGTGGCTTGTGAGGCGGCGATGGCGCGGGCTGAATGGTCTGCCCGGATGCAGCGGCTGAAGACCGGTCCTCTGGTGGAGGCTGCCGCGGGCGCCGAACTCTGGCTGGACGGCGGGCATAACGCTGCGGCGGGTCATGCGCTGGCGGATGTGCTGGCGGGGCTGCCGAAACGGCCAACGCATCTGATCTGCGGCATGCTGAACACCAAGGATGTGACCGGCTACATGGCACCGCTCGCGCCCCATGTGGAGAGCCTAACGGCCATCTCCATCCCCGGCGAAGCGGCGACGCTGAGCGCTGAGGAAACCGAGACGGCGGCGCAATCCGTCGGCATTACCGCAACCCGGGCCGAAGATGCCCTGTCGGCGCTGCAGGCAATCATCGCCAAAGATCCCTCCGCGCGGGTTCTGATCTGCGGATCGCTCTATCTGGCGGGCCATATCCTGCGCGAAAACGGCTGAGGTATTTGGCAAAGGCGGGCAGGGGCGCTCCCGCCCGTCTTCGATCTTGCGATCTCATCCCGTTGGGCGTGGCGCCGCTTGTGCGGCGCGGGGCAGGCTCAGCCGTCCTGTCCCCAATCCTTGTCTTGCATTTCCCGCAGGCGCGAAGCGGTGCGCTCGAACTCGAAGGCACCGTCGCCTTCGACGTATAGATATTCCGGCTCGGCCGCGGCGGTGCAGATCAGCCGCACCTGCGCCTCGTAGAGCGCATCGATGAGGGTGACGAAACGCTTTGCCTCGTTGAAGTTGCTGCGGGACAGGCGCGGGATATCCTCGAGCACCAGCACCTTCACCTCTTCGGCGATGGCCAGATAATCGCCCGGCCCCAGCATCTTGCCGCAAAGGTCATAAAAACTTGCCCGTGCCACGCCATTCCTGAAACCGGGCAGCACCACCTCTCGGCCTTTCACCTCAAGCGTCAGGGGTTGGGCATCACCACCCGACAGATCCTCCCAGATGGCGCGGAGCTGGGCGCGGGAGACGGCATTCACAGGCGAGAAATAGACCGGTGAGCCCTTGAGCCGGTCCTGCCGGTAATCGACCGGGCTGACCATTTCCCAGACCTGCATCTTTTCCTTGATCAGATCGATGAAGGGCAGGAAGAGCTGGCGGTTGAGGCCGTTTTTGTAAAGATCATCCGGCACCCGGTTCGAGGTGGTGACCACGGTGACGCCTGCCTCGAAGAGGGATTCAAACAGCCGCCCCACGATCATCGCATCGGTGATATCGGTGATCTGCATCTCGTCAAAGGCCAGAAGGCGCACGGAGTCGGCGACCTCCTTTGCCACCGGCGCGAGGGCATCCTGCACGCCGCTCTGGCGCGCCTCGTGCATCTTGGCGTGGATCTCCTGCATGAAAGCATGGAAGTGCACCCGCCGCGCCGGGATCTCGTCCAGACTATCGACAAAAAGATCCATCAACATGGATTTACCGCGCCCGACGCCGCCCCAGAGGTAGAGGCCCTTGACCTCTTCCCGAGTAGCCTTGCGGAAGAGGCCCCGTTTCACTGGCGGGGCCATCAGCCCTTCGGCAATACGGTCGAATTCCGGCAGAACAGCTTGCTGCGCCGGATCCGGGCGGATCTGGCCTGCTTCGCTGCGGGTCTGATAAAGCGCGCTAACCTGGGTCATGGCGCCAGCCATAGCGCGCAGGCAGGCGGTTGAAAAGCCATGCGGGCAGATGAAGCAACAAGCGCCTGGCTGGAAGGTAGTCAGGTCACATCAATTTTCCTTATGTGACTGCGCAGATTTCTTGAATTGACCCCGGGGCCGCAATGCCTACCGTCGCAGCTCTGATTTGAAAGGACCCGGCATGAGCAGCGCAGCGGCACAGAAAACACCCTTGTTCACCCCCGTTTTGATCGTGGGCTGCGTGATCATCATGGTCAGCTTTGCGGTGCGCGCCTCGTTCGGGGTGTTCCAGATCCCCATCGCCGAGGAGTTCGGCTGGCTGCGCTCGGAATTCTCGCTGGCGATTGCGATCCAGAACCTCGCCTGGGGGATCGGGCAGCCAATCTTTGGCGCGGTGGCCGAGAAGATCGGCGACAGAAAGGCAATCATCCTTGGCGCGCTGACCTATGCGGCGGGGCTGGTGCTGAGCGCAGGGGCGGTGACGCCGTTTCAGATGCAGGCCTATGAATGGCTGGTGGGCTTTGGCATCGCGGGCACCGGCTTTGGCGTGGTGCTGGCCGTCGTGGGGCGGGCGAGCTCGGATGAAAACCGCTCGATGTCGCTGGCGATTGTCACGGCGGCAGGCTCTGCGGGCCAGATCTTTGGCGCGCCCTGGGCGGAATGGATGCTGTCCTTTTTGACGTGGCAGACCGTGTTCCTGATCTTTGCAGGCGTGGTGCTGGCGCTGATCCTGACGCTGCCGCTGATGCGCGCGCCCCAGATGGCGAGCAAATCTGAGCTTGAAGAGAGCATGGGCACCATCCTGATCAAGGCCTTCAAGGATCCGTCCTATACGCTGATTTTCCTCGGATTCTTTAGCTGTGGCTATCAGCTAGCGTTCGTGACCGCGCATTTCCCGGCTTTCGTGACCGAGATGTGCGGGGCGATCATGCCGGGCGGCGCGCTCTATAGCCTCGGGATCACTTCGACCTCGGCGCTCGGGGCGGTTGCGATCTCGCTGATCGGGGCGGCCAACGTCGGCGGCACCCTGCTGGCGGGATATCTGGGCAACCGCTACTCCAAGAAATACCTGCTGGCGGCGATCTATACCGGGCGGACCATCGCGGCGGCGGCCTTTATCATGGTGCCGATCACGCCGACGTCGGTGATTGTCTTCTCCATCGTCATGGGGTCCCTGTGGTTGGCAACGGTGCCGCTGACGTCGGGCCTTGTCGCGCATATCTACGGGCTGCGCTATATGGGGACGCTTTACGGGATCGTGTTCTTCAGTCACCAACTCGGCAGTTTCCTCGGCGTCTGGCTGGGCGGGCGGATGTATGACGCCTATGGCGATTACACCTTCGTGTGGTGGATCGGTGTCGCCGTCGGTGCCTTCAGCGCCATCGTTCACCTGCCGGTAAGGGAGCGGCCGCTGGGCAGCGTGGCGGCGTGAGGTGAATGGAAACCGTCCTTGGCGAACTGATCGACTGGCTGCAGAAGTGTTTGAAACGCCGACCAGTGGTCATGTGGTCATTGGTTGCGATCATTTTTGGGGTGAGCTGCTGGCTGACCTGGCTTGAATGGGCGAGGTAAACACCAGAACCTCGCCCCGCCATGTCATTTCGGTAGCTCGGATCTATGAGCTGTCCTCAAGAAAACCTGCCACGTCCAGCTCAACGGTTGCGTTTGTCGACAAGTGTCCGAGGCCCATGTCTTCCAACATCAAGACCAGCGCATCACCTCCGCCAGATTGCTGACGGCGCTTTGCGTGAATGCCACCAACAAAGGGTGAAATGGCCTCGTTCTCAACTTTACACGTTAGCACATAGCCCTTGTTTGGCGTCATTCTGTCGATCAGGTCTGGGGGAACGTTCTCAGGCCAGATCAAGAATTGATCTGTGTGCCCATTGTGACCTTCAAGAAAGACACTTTCCCTGACCTTTAACCGCACGTCAGCCCCTGGCGCGCCATTTGTCCAGAATGTGACGGCTCGTCATCAGGTCCATATGGGCGCCGCCGCCGTTCTTGAACAGGGTGATCGCCTCCGGATCATAGGCAGGGAAGCTGTCGAGGGAATAGAAATCCGCTAGCACATCGCCGCGCTGGATGACGCCCTCGGCCAATGGGATCTTGAATTCGCCGATGTGATCCAGCGTGGTGTCGAAACTGTCGCAATAGATGCGCGCGCGGCAGAGCGCCTCGTCATCGGTTTCGCGCATGTCGGGGCGGTAGGCACCGATCAGGTTCAGGTGCTGGCCGGGTTTCAGCCATGCGCCCTTGACCACCGGGGTCGATGACATGGTGGAGGTGACGATGATATCGGCCGAGCGCACGGCGGCTTCAAGATCGGCGACGACCTCGATCTGCGGATAGCTGGCCTTCATCTCTTCGGCCTTGGACTGGGTGCGGTTCCAGACCCGGATCTGGGCGCGGGGGTAGGCGGCACCAAAGGCCTCGACCAGCGATCCGGCGACGGTACCCGCTCCGACGATCAGGATGTCGCGGCTGTCGGGGTTGGCCAGACGCATGGCGCCAAGCAGGCTGTCGCCCGCAGTCTTCCACTTGGTCACCAGGTGGAAATCCACCAGCGCGTCCAGGGTACCGTCCTGATCGGAGTAAAGACAGACCGCGCCATTGACCATCGGCTTGCCCGCCTTGGGATTGCCGGGAAAGATCGTCGCCGTCTTTACGGCCAGCCCCATGCCATCGATCCAGGCGGATCGGCTGAGCAGCGTGTCGGGATCGCGGTACAGAAAGGTATCGCCGATTTCCGCCTTGGGCAGATCATGCCCCTTGGCCAGCGCCTCGGTGAAGCCGACCCAGTCCAGCAGGGCCTCGCCCTCTTTGAAACCGATGGATGGAATGCTCATTTTGCCTCCTCTGGGGTCAACAGCCCCTCTGCCACCAGGCGCGCGGCCCAGGTGTCGGGTGTGGTGAATAGATGGGTATGCCAGCCGCGTTGCGCGGCGGCGTCAATGTTTTCGGGGCGGTCATCGGTGAACAGCAGGCGCTCCGGCGCAATGCCTGTGTCGCGTTCCAGATGCGCGTAGATCTCGGGCTCGGGCTTGATGGTGCGCAGATCGCCCGACACGAAGGCCCGATCGAATTCATCGAAAAACGGATAGGTCTGGCGCGCCACCGCAAAGGTGCCGACACCGAAATTGGTCAGGGCAAACACTGGGATGTCGCGGGCCTGTAGCGCTCGCATCAGTCGCACCGAGTGCGGGATCTCGGGAGAGGCCATCTCGATCCAGCTGTCGTGCCAGTGGCGGATTTCCTCGGACCACTCCGGGTGACGCTCGGCCAGCCCGTAGACCGAAGCGCGGAAATCATCGCCGCGGTCCACGCCCAGATTCATCCCGTGAAGGTCTACCTCGGCGAACAGCCTCTTGCGGCGCTCGGGGCCAAGGCGGGCGTCAAAGAAGGCCTCGGGGTTCCATTCGATCAGCACGCGGCCAATGTCGAAAACGACGGCGTCGATGGGCATCTGCTGCTTCCTGTTCCGTTACATTACCCGGCCGAGCGTGGGCGCGGGCGGGCCACCGGGCGGCTGCGCCGGGTTTCCCGCCAGACTGAAACAAGGCCGGCGCCGATGATCAAGGCCGAACCGGCCCAGACCGGCAGATCGGGCCATTCATCGAACACCAGAACGCCCCAGAGCACGGCCATCGGCATGGCGATATACTCAAACGGCGCGGCCAGTCCTGCTTCGTTCAGCCGGTAGGCCTGGCTGACCAGATAGCCGCCAACGGATCCGGCCAGTCCGACCCCGATGAACAGCCACCAGTCCTGAGGCGCGGGCCAGACCCAGGCGCGCAGGATGTAGTCCACCGCCGCGTTTTCGCCGGTCGCAAACCGCCCGTCACCGGTGAAAAGGCCGACCAGCGCGCTGACCACAAGAAAGCCGAAGGTGGGGTAGAACGACAGGGTCGCCGCCTTGTCGGCGCCGCCCGCCCGGCGGGTAAGCACGTGCAGCGTGGCATAGCCGCAGGCGCCCAGGAATGGCAGGATCGCGGCGGCCTGGAAACTGCCGGGGCCGGGCCGCATGATGATCAGAATGCCAAGGAACCCCACAGCCACCGCGCCCCAGCGCCAGGGACCGACGCGTTCCTTCAGCACAACGACCGACAGGGCCGTCACGATCAAGGGCGTGGCAAAGGCGATGGCGACGGCCTCGGCGATGGGCATGATGGCCAGCCCGGTGAAAAAGCAGATGTTGGCAAACAGCACCGCGCAGCAGCGCATCAGGTGCAGTTTCGGCTGCCGGGTGCGCAGGATGTTAAATCCCCCTTCGAGGGGAATAATCACCGCCGCCAGCACCAACAGCGCCACCACAGAGCGGACCATGACCACCTGGTAAAGCGGGTAATCCCCGGACAGGAATTTGAAGATCACGTCGATGACGGAGAAACTGATGGCCGATCCGGCGGCGGCCAGAAGCCCCAGAACACTGACTTTGATTTCCTGACTCATGGTCCCCCCTGCACGCTTGCCTGATCAGTGACGGAGTTGCCTCTCCGCCGCAAGGCTCTGGGTGAGACTTTGTTGCCGGAAAACTGTTTTCGTTCATGACTGCTTGGCAGCCCGGATCTCGCGCTCCAGTGCATCCAGAAACCGCGAGCGGTCCGCTTTGGTGAATCCCTTGCCGCTGCCCCCCGCGCCAAGCGGGTTGGCGGCGCGCAGGTCGGCCATCAGATCGCGCATCGCCAGCTGCTGGCCAATGTTGGCCTCGGTAAAGCGTTCGCCATTGTGGCGCAGAACCCGGGCGCCGGTTTCGATGCATTTCGCGGCGAGAGGGATATCCCCGGTCACCACCACATCGCCCGGTCCGCAGCGTTCGGCGATCCACATATCGGCCACATCGGCGCCTTCGGAGACGATCACGGTTTCCACCAGCGGATTGGCCGAGGGGCGCAAGCCGCCATTGGAGACCACGAACATCTTCAGCCCGTGACGGGTGGCGACCCGCTCGGCCTCTGCCTTGACCGGGCAGGCGTCGGCATCGATGTAAAGCGCGCTCACTCTTTCGCCTTTTTAGGCTCTGATTTCTCGGGAGCTTTGGTCGGCTGCTTCACCTTGAACTCATCTGGGATGGGCATCCGGTTGAAGGCATCCAGACCCGCGATCTTGTAGGCTTCGGCCAGGGTCGGGTAGTTGAAGGTGTTCTGGACGAAGTATTCCACCGTGCCCTGAAGGTTCAGCACCGCCTGGGCGATGTGAATAAGCTCGGTCGCGCCTTCGCCGACGATCTGCACGCCCAGCACCCGGCGGGTTTTGAGGGAGAACAGCATTTTCAGCATGCCGTGTTCCAGCCCCATGATATGCCCGCGCGAGGTTTCGCGGAACCGCGCGATTCCGACCTCATAGGGCACACCGCGTTCCTGTAGCTCTTCCTCGGACATGCCGCAGGTAGAGATTTCCGGCACTGAGTAGATGCCATAGGGGAACCAGGGGCTTTCGGGGACGGTGGGCGTCTCCAGCGCGTGACAGGCGGCGACGCGGCCCTGCTGCAGGGATGTGGAGGCGAGCGAGGGGTGCCCGATTACATCGCCGGTGGCATATACATGCGGCACCGAGGTCTGGTAGGTCTTGCGCTCGACGCTGATGCGACCTCGGTGGTCGGTCTCCAGCCCCACGGCCTTGAGGTTAAGATTGTCGGTATTGCCCATGCGTCCGGCCGCGAACAGCAGCATTTCACCGCGCACATGGCGGCCATTGGCCATGCTGACCTCGATATGGCTGCCTTCGTCCTCGATCTTCTCGATGGCTGAGCCTAACCGCAGGTCGACACCGTTTTCGCGGATCTGATGGGTGAAGTCCTCGATGATGGTGCGGTCGATGAAATCCAGGAAGGTCTCGCGCGGCTCGATCAGGGTCACACGCACATCCAGCGCCGAGAACATGGTGGCATATTCCACGCCGATGACCCCGGCGCCGACCACGATCAGCGAGCGCGGGATTTCCTCCATTTCCAGGAACTCGTCACCATCGACCACGGTCTTGCCGTTAAAGGGCACGTCATCGGGGCGATAGGTGCGGGTGCCGGTGGCGATCAGGAATTTCTCGCCGGTGACCCGAGTGGTGTCGCCGGCCTCTGTCGCCACTTCAATCTCGTTTGGACCGGTAAAGCGCGCAAGCCCTGCCAGCCAGTCCACGTGGTTGCGGTTGAACTGGTGCTCCAGCACGTCCACCTCGTGGTCCAGCGTCATATGCAGGCGCGCCTTCAGGTCCTCGGCGTCGATCTGATCCTTCACCCGGTAGGCGCGGCCGTAGAAACTGCGCTCGCGCCAGCCGGTGAGGTTCAGCACCGTTTCTCGCAGGGTTTTCGACGGCACCGTGCCGGTGTGTACCGAAACGCCCCCCAGCCGGTCCTTGCGGTCGATGACTAGCACCCGCCGCTTGAGTTTCCCGGCCTGAATGGCGGCAGTCCGGCCCGAGGGGCCAGAGCCGATGATGACAAGATCGTAGTCGTACTGGCTCATGTGGTTCGGTCCTTTTGCGGATCAGTCCCGGTACAACGCCTCGGCGTGAAACGAGACATGCTCTTCCATGAAGGTGGAGATGAAGAAATAGCTGTGGTCATAGCCCGGTTGCAGCCGCAGCGTGGCCTGCTGGCGACGTTCGGCGACAGCCTGTGCCAGGGCTTCGGGGCGCAGCAGCTCATAGAACTGGTCGGCGGTGCCTGTGTCGACAAGAACCGGTCCGTCAAAGCCGGTGTCGCGCATCATCAGGCTGGCGTCATGTTTCGCCCATGCCGCCTCATCCGCGCCCAGATAGGCAGTCAGCTGCTTGCGGCCCCAGTCGCTGGCGGTCGGGTTGCAGATCGGCGCAAAGGCCGAGACCGAGCGGAACCGTCCCGGCAGGTTCATCGCCAGCGTCAGCGCGCCATGGCCGCCCATTGAGTGGCCGGTGATCGCCTGCCGCTCCAGATCGACCGAGAAATTTGCGCCCAGAAAGGCGGGCAGTTCTTCGGCGATATAGTCCCACATCTGGTAGTGCGGCGCCCAGGGATCCTGGGTGGCGTTCACGTAGAACCCCGCGCCCTTGCCCAGGTCGTAGTTTTCATCGTCAGCCACATCGTCGCCGCGCGGCGAGGTGTCGGGGAAAACAATGGCGATGCCCTGCTCGGCGCACCAGGCCTGCGCGCCCGCCTTGGTCATGGCGTTTTCATGGGTGCAGGTCAGCCCCGACAGGAACCACAGGAGCGGCACCGGACCATCCTTTGCCTCTTCCGGCAGGAACAGGCCAAAGGTCATATCGCAGTTGGTGACCGTGCTTTTGTGCCGGTAGACGCCCTGCACGCCGCCAAAGCATTTGTTTTCCGATACGGTTTCCATGGTGAGGCTCCTTGCAAATGAGTGCCTATCAGCTACCCGCCGACGGGGGCCGGGTCCAGTGTTGCGGCGCCCTGTCGCAGCCTTTTTGCGTCAGAAGCTTTGCAAAAGACTGAATGCTGGCCGGTTGATGGAGATTAAAGTCCAGACGCCCAGGCGATAGCCAGCGGTACGGTCAGGATCGACAGCGCGGTGGAAATCAGAATCGCCGCTGAAACCCGGTGCGGCGCGACGTTGTAATGCTGCGCCAGCATGTAGACATTGCCCGCCACCGGCAGCGAGGCCGCCGCGATGGCCACTGAGGCCGGGAAACTGGCGACCGGCACCAGCCACAACACGCCAATGGCAACGCAGAGCGGATGCAGCACCAGCTTGGCAAAGCTGAGCCAGACGGCAACCTGCATGCGCTCGGCTGATTTCGAGGCCAGCGAGGCGCCGATGGCAAAAAGCGCGCCGGGAGTGGCGGCGCCGCCGAGGATCGACAGGAAATCATTGACCGGCGCCGGGATTGGTTGCGCCGAGGCAGACCAGGCCAGCCCGGCAACGATGGCCACGATCATCGGATTTCGCACTAGTCCCATTGCGACCAGTTTCAGGGTGGGCGGCCCCAGACCCGACCCGCGCCCGGCGTTGATCAGGATGACGATGAGCGAGGAGAACACCACCAGATCGACGCTCAGCACCACCATCATCGGCCCGATGGAGGCTTCGCCGAACAGGATCGCCATCATCGGCAGTCCGAGGAAGCCGACGTTGCCGATGGCGGCGCATTGCGCCTCGACCGCTGCGGTAGGCATGTCCAACCCCCTGAGGGCCGCCACCGCTGTGGCGATAAGGTATACCGCGACGGTGCCTGCCAGATATCCGAGGATCAGGTTGGGATCGAAGACCTCGGCAAAGGACAGGTTGGCGGCAAAGCGGAAAATCATCGCCGAAAGTGGGAAGAAGAAGACAAATTTCGTCAGATAGGCCGTGGCCTCTTCGGTGAAGAACCGCGTGCGCCCGGCCCAGTAGCCAAGGCCGATGATCGCAAAGAAGGGCAGGGTTCTGAAGAATATGTCAGCCATCGCTGAACTGGTAACCTGATTTTACCAAAACGAAAAGCCTGATTGCGCTCGTGGGGGAGCTGATTGGGCAGGCGGGAGGAAGAGAAGAGCGCGCGCCTCCCGCCCGTCGCCTCTGCATGAAACATGCAGGGCTCCCGTTGGGCCGCGCCGCGCTGGCGCACGGCAGGGATATGCTTTGGCTATGGTTTTTCCTGCTTCGGCCTGTGCACCGGTGGTGATGGTGCGCAACCCGCCGCGCGTCGGCGCGGCGCTACGCCCAACGGGAGGGGGCAGGCCTTGGGCCTGTTGCCGACGGGCGGGAGCATTCCGCCGCTGTAGCTCTGGACGGTCAGCCGCTGCCGATCAGGGCGCCCGCGCCCAGAACCAGTGCTCCCCCCAGAACCACCTGCAGCGTGGCGCGCCAGAACGGTGTCTCCATGTATTTGTTCTGGATCCAGGCAATCGCCCAGAGTTCCACGAACACGATGACAAAGGCGATGGTCGTCGCGGTCCAGAACTCGGGGATCAGATAGGGCAGGGCGTGGCCAAGCCCGCCGAGCGTTGTCATCACCCCCGAGGCAATGCCCCGTTTCATCGGCGAGCCGCGCCCCGACAGCTCGCCATCGTCCGAGGCCGCTTCGGTAAAGCCCATGGAAATGCCCGCCCCCACAGAGGCAGCAACGCCGACCAGGAAAGTCGTCCAGGTGTCCTGCGTGGCAAAGGCGGTGGCAAAGATCGGCGCCAGGGTGGAGACCGAACCATCCATCAGCCCGGCCAGCCCCGGCTGCACCCATGTCAGCACGAACTGCCGGTGCGCGGTGCGGTCTTCCTCAGATCGCGCATCGCCCGTGAGATGCGCCTCTTCCAGCTCGGCGGCGGTGTCGCGGTGACCTGCTTCGGCGGCCGCCAGATCACCCAGCAATTTGCGGGTGGCGGCATCTTGGGTGCGGGCTGCTGCGGCGAGGTAGAAGCGTTCGGCCTCCGCCTCCATCGCCTTGGCCTCTTCGCGGATCCGCTCAAGGCTGAGGTTCTCCATCAGCCAGATCGGGCGGCGGTTGTAATAGCCCGCCACGTGTTCCCGCCGGATCAGCGGGATCGCCGGGCCAAACCGCTGTTCATGCAAGGCGATCAGCTGGGCGCGGTGCTCATCCTCTTCGGCGGCCATGCCATCGAACATCTTCGCGGTGGCAGGAAAATCCTCCCGCAGCCGCGCGGCATAGCCGCGATAGATCCGGGCGTCGTCTTCTTCGGATGAAATGGCCAGCGCCAGGATCTCCTGGCCGGTCAGGTCCGAAAACCGTTTTCGCTGTGGAAGAAAGCGCATTTGGGCCTCATCTTTTTAGAATGGTTCTAACCATATGGGCATGAGGACAAAGCGCAAGACCCATCGGCAGAGGCGCGCTGCGGCAGAGTGCAGCATTTGTCGTTGTTGTTCGTGCTTTGACGTCGGGCGTTCCGGGTGCTGCTGGAGTGTTGATGACTGGGGAGTTGTTGAACAGCGGATGGGTAGGCTAAAGTGATCCGGTCATCCCGCCAGCGCCACGAGGACCGGTCATGAATGAGCAAGCCAGCATTGTCAGGACCGGACGCAAGTTTGACCAGGTTCTGGAAGGCGCGCGCGAGGTGTTCATGGCCGATGGCTTTGAAGGCGCCAGCGTCGACGATATCGCCCGTGCTGCGGGTGTGTCCAAGGCAACGCTCTATAGCTATTTCCCCGACAAGCGCCTGCTGTTCATGGAAGTTGCCCGCAACGAATGCGCCCGTCAGGCGGATGCGCCGATGGATCTGGCCGGGGCCTGCTGCACACCGCGTGATGTGCTTTGCGCTGCCGGGCGGCACATCCTGTCGGTCAGCCTGTCGGAATTCGGCCTGCGCATGTTCCGGATCTGCGTGGCCGAGGCAGATCGCTTCCCGGATCTTGGGCGCCAGTTCTATGAAAGTGGGCCGATGGTGGTCAGGGCCCGGCTGCGCGATTACCTGAAAGGCGCGGCTGCACGGGGGGAATTGCAGATCGAGGATTTCGACCTTGCCGCGGATCAGTTTGCCGAATTGTGCCGGGCCGATCTGGTGCCGCGTCTGATCTTCAACATCGATACCGAGTTTTCGGCCGAAGAGCGCGAGCGGGTGATCGCAGGGGCGGTGGAGCTGTTCTTGGCCCGTTATGGTAGCTGACCGGGACGAGCCTGTCCTTAGTCTGTGTCGCCTGCTCCGGCGCAGCGCAGTGCCGTTGATGGAGGCCCGCCCTCTGGGCGACCCTCCTGTGTCACGTCTCCCTCAGTGGGTGATAAAATCGTTGGGCGCATTCCGGTAGGTTTCGTGGCAGCTGAGGCAAGCCTGCACCATGCTCGGCACCGTCCGCAGCAGTCCGTTCAGGGTATATGCGTTCAGCTGTTTGGCGGCATCCTTGGCGGTCTCTGCCCGGGTTTCGAAATCATCCCATTGTTGCCAGATCAGCGGGTTGGCGTGTGAATTGGGATCCATGCGCGGTTTCTTGAACCGCTTGCGGATGTCGCCTGTTGTTTTCACCAACGTGCGCCGGGCGGCCTTGGCCTTGGAGGCGTTAAAGCTGGTGCGCCCCGCCATCATGTCAGCCAGCGTGGTAATGGCCGCTTTCTGGGTGGCCATCAGCTCGACCCGCCGCTTGACGTGCTTGTCCGCGATCGGTGCGGCTGCATCCAGTTGCGCACCTGCCAGGGCCAGACCCAGCACCAGAAGGACAGGAATACTGCGCAAGCCGCGCGGCGAGACAGAGGGCATGAGCGGATGCGTCATGAGCGCGGCTCCTGTGTGTGGGGGTGGATTGACCGAATCGAATGATTGGAACAAATGTAGAACATAGGCGGTGCCGACTGCTTGTTTTCGAAAATTTTGGACCATCAAACCGGATCGTGTCATGTCCCATCGCCGCATATTGTCGCTCTGGTTTCCGCGTCTCGGAGCAGAGCGTGTGATGCGCGCGGGGCGTGGCAGTCTTGCCGGGCCTCTGGCCATTGTGGAGGAACTTTCCAACACACAGGTTATTTCTGCGTTAAATGAGGCGGCCGAGGCCGAGGGGCTTTTTGTTGGGCAACCCTTGCGTGATGCCCATGCCATTTGCGCTACGCTCTTGACTCGTAAACGCAATATTCCGGCGGAAACGGCTTTTTTGATGGCTCTTGGGCGCTGGGCGGGCAAGTTCAGCCCTTGGGTTGCGCCGCAGGTCCCGGATGAAATCAATCTCGACATGACCGGCTGTTCACATCTTTTTGATGGCGAGGCGGCCCTGCTGACGCAGATCGATGCGGACTGCGCGGACATGGGGATCACGGTGCGGATGGGGCTGGCCGATACACTGGGCGCGGCCTGGGCGCTGGCGCGCTATGCAGGGCAGGCGGCCGGGCTGCCGGAGGACCGGTCCGGCGATGCCATCGATCAGGAGGCCCGCGCCACCCGCGCCCGCGCGGCCCGCATATCTGTACGCCCGGCGGCGCCGGGGCAAGGGGCGCCTTCGGGCAAGGCGGGGCGCAGGCACTGGACCCGGGGCGGTGCGGCACCGCAGGCGGTCGAGCTGTCGCAGCAGCCCGAACGGATCGCGCCGGTGGGGCAGGCGCACCGGGTGCTGGCGCCCCTACCAGTGGCGGCCCTGCGGCTGGAGGCATCAGCCGTGGCGCAGCTGGGCCGACTTGGCCTGCGGCAGATCGGCGATCTTCTGGATCAGCCCCGTGCCAGTCTGGCGCGGCGCTTTGGCCGGGGGCTGGTACTGCGCCTTGATCAGGCCATGGGCAGCACCCCGGAACCGGTCTCCCCGGCGGGGGTGCCTGACAGTTTTGCGGTGCGCCTGACCCTGCCCGAGCCGATCGGCCTGGTGGAGGATCTTCAGGCAGGGATCGATCGGATGCTGCCCCGGCTTTGCGCCTTGCTTGAGGAACGCGGCAAGGGCGCGCGTCTGCTGCGGCTTGAGGCGCACCGGGTCGATCAGGCGGCCCAGATCGTGACCGTCGGTCTGGCGCGACCCAGCCGGGACCCGGACCGCATCCGGCCGCTGCTGGCGATGAAGCTGGAGCAGATCGACGCGGGGTTCGGCATCGAGATGCTGCGTCTTGAGGCCATGCAGGCCGAACCCATCCATGCCCGCACCCAGGCAGGTCATCTGGAGGCTACTGCCGCCGCCAGAACCCGGCAGGCGGGCGGGCAGACCGTGGCGCTGGAAGATCTGATCGGACGTATCGGCGCGCGGGTCGGGCTGGAGGCGATCATCCGGCGCCACCCGGTCGAGACGCATATCCCGGAAAAAACCGCCAAGGTGCTGGCCGCCGCCTGGTCAGAGCCTGCGCAGGACTGGCCCGCAGCGCCCCATGCGCGCCCCTTGTTGCTGTGGCGCCCGGAACTGGTGATGGCCCCGGATGTGCCCCAGGTGCCCGAACGGTTCCGTTGGCGCGGGCGCGACTGGGAGCTGGCCACCGCCGAAGGCCCCGAGCGCATCGCCCCGGAATGGTGGTTGGAGGATCCGAACTGGCGAACCGGAGTGCGCGATTACTGGGTCGTGGTGACCACCTGCGGGGCCCGGTTGTGGGTGTTCTTTGCCCATGGGGCGGCGCTGTCTCGGGGCTGGTTCTGCCAGGGCAGCTTTGCCTGAACGTGCCCCGCCCGCGGCGCCGATCCTTCGCTCTGCGCCGAAGTCTTTGTCCTTGGGGCCGGGGGCAGCAGCGCCTAGGGTTATGACATGAACAAACCAGACCCGCATAAGCCCCCGCAGACCCCGCGCTTTGACATTCTGGGGCAGGCCATTGGCGATGCCAGCCGCACCCGGATGCTGTGTGAGCTGATGGAGGGGCGAGCCTATACCAACAAAGAGCTTGCCGCGGCCGCCGGGATCATGCCGCAGACGGCGACCGCGCATTTGCGGATGTTGCAGGAGGCCGGGCTGGTGGTGGCGGAGAAACGGGGCCGCTGTGTTTATCACCGGCTGTCCGGGGCCGAGGTTGCCCAGGCGCTGGAACAACTGGCCGCAATCGCCCCTGCCGACAGTCTGTATCTGGCGCAGCGCCGCAAGGCGGGTGGACTGGCCGAGGTGCGCAGCTGCTATGATCATCTGGCCGGGCCGCTGGCGGTGGCGATGGCGCAGGCCTTTTTGCGCCGGGGGATGCTGGCAGAACGGGACGGCGGGTTCGATACGGTCCCATCCGATCTGTGGGCGCCGCTTGGGGTTACCCTGCCGGATCCACAACGCAGCGCGCGCCAGTCCTTTGCCCGGCCCTGTCTCGACTGGACCGAACGGCGGCTGCATGTGGCGGGACCGCTGGGGCGGCAACTGCTGTCTCATGCGCTGGAGCGCGGCTGGATGCTGCGCCGTCAACACAAGCGGGGGCTGACCCTCACCGCGCCGGGCCGCAGGGCGCTGCAGCAGATCCTGGGGCTGGAGTTGTCCGGAAGCGCGACGGAACTGAGTGAGGGAGGACCCCATGTCTGAAACCAGATCTGACAGGCAGGACCAACGCTATACCGTTCAGACGGGCACCCGGCTGCTGGTGCAGGTGCCAAAGGGTGACGCCGCAAAGGTGATGGATGCGATTACCTCCTGTGATCCGCTGCGCTGGGGCGATTATGATCAGGTGGGGTTCACCACCGCGACGGGGGTGCAGCAGTTCCGCTCGCTTCCGGGCGGGGTCAACCGGGCCAGCGAAGCGGCGGTAGAGGTGCCTTGCGTCGAAGTGCAGGTCTTTGTGCCGCAAACTGGCGCTGATCTCGATCCGCTGCTGCGGGCGATCTATGACGTTCATCCCTATGAAGAGCCGGTGATCCAGCTGCTTGCGGCCAGCCGCACCCTGCATATCCGCGGACAGGACGAAGGCAATCCCAACCGGTTCTGGAACCGGGCGGATGCGGATTGGGTGCCCGATGTGCATCGCAGCGATGGGGGTGTGCGCGCCGAAACCGCTTGATTCCCGCCCGGATTGACGCGAACCTGAGATCATGAGCTTTCAAAACACGGCGTCATTCCCCGGGGCAGGCATCCCAGAGCAGGTTTCATTCGACCGCAAAGAACTGTCGGTGATCCTGTCCCTTTACGGTCGCATGGTCGCTGCGGGGGAGTGGCGGGACTACGGGATTTCCTCGCTGCGGGAATGCGCCGTCTTTTCGGTGTTCCGGCGCACCGCTGAACACCCGCTTTACCGGATCGAAAAACGCCCCAAGCTGCGCAACCGTCAAGGGCAGTATTCGGTGGTGGGCATCGACGGCCAGATCCTGAAGCGCGGGCACGATCTGAAAACCGTGCTGCGGGTGCTGGAGCGCAAGCTGATCCGCGCCGTCGACTGAGCCTTTTACCGGGCCCCCAAACCAGGAGGCTCCTTTTCAGGATAAACGTTTGTGCGCAGTGACGGGGCCATCGCCCTGTTCGGCGATCCGGGTGATCGCGGCCTGCAGGGGTTCGATCGCCACGGCCATGTCATGGGCATTGGCGTGGATGATGCTCTCGCCGTCGCGCACCAGGGCAACATGGCCTTTCCAGAACAACAGATCCCCGCGCATATAGGCGCTGCCTTCGGGCAGGGCGCGGCCCAGATCCCGCTCTTGCGGGCCGCTGTCGCCGGGGCAGGCAATGCCACAGGCCAGCAGCGCGGCCTGCACCAGCCCGGAACAGTCGATGCCAAAGCGGCTGTCGCCCCCCCAGAGATAGGGCGTGCCAAGGAACCCTTCGGCCACGGTGACCGGATCCTGCATCAGGCTGCCGATGGGCGTCAGATGCGTGGCGGGGACATGCCCCAGTTCAGTTGCCGCGAAACGCCCGGAGGTTTCGCTGACCCGCAGCAGGCTGCCAAAGCTGAGACTGCATTGGTCCGCCGATTTGAAATCGGGTTTCGCATAGGCATGGGTCGCCGGGGCGCTGACCCAATGGGTTGCTTCCAGCGGCGCGGTCAGGGCCGCCACCGGGACATAGCCGGTATATCCATCCTTCTCGGCCCGGATCTGCGCCCAGCCATCCTGTGAGCTGAGAACCAAGACCGGCGCCCCATAAAGAAACTGCCGGTCGCGCGGGCCATCGGGACGTCGCAGAACATCGACAACCGGAAGGGCGATTCGCGCGCGCTCCTGCGCAGAGCTCTCCATCACGGGGCCGCTCATAGGTTCAACATCTCCGGCAGCGCGGCAAAGATCGCCCGCGCGCCCTGACCGACACCGCCCTTGGGGCGGGCAGGGGCAGCGCTGGGCGTCCAGCCATAGATGTCGAAATGCATGTAGCGGCTGTTGCCCGCAAAGCGGCGCAGGAAAAGGGCGGCGGTGATCGACCCGGCAAAGCCGCCCGCAGGCGCGTTGTCGAGATCGGCAATGCCGGGTTCGATCATCGTCTCATAAGGGTCGTGGAAAGGCATGCGCCAGACTGGATCAGCCATCTGCCCCGCCGTGCCTGCAATGGCAGCGGCATCCGCATCGTCGCTGGCGTAAAAGGGCGCCAGATCCGGCCCCACAGCCACCCGCGCGGCGCCGGTCAGCGTCGCCATGGAGATCAGCAGGTCAGGCGTATCCTCATCTGCCAGTGTCAGGGCATCGGCCAGCACCAGACGGCCCTCGGCGTCGGTGTTGTTGATCTCGACCGTCAGCCCCTTGCGGGAGGTCAGTACATCGCCGGGCCGGAAGGCATTGCCGGAAACCGCATTTTCAACCGTGGGAATCAGCACGCGCAGCTGCACTGGCAGCCCTGCGGCCATGATCATCCGCGCCAGCCCCAGCACGGTGGCAGAGCCGCCCATGTCCTTCTTCATCAACCCCATGCTGCTGCCGGGTTTGAGGTTGAGCCCGCCGGTATCGAAACAGACGCCTTTACCCACCAGAGTCAGCTTTGGTCCGCTGTCGCCCCAGCGCAGGTCAATGAGGCGGGGGCGCGCCGTGGCGGCCCGGCCAACCGCGTGAATCATTGGCAGGTTCTGTTCCAGAAGGTCCTGATCCAGCGTCACCTGTGCCGTGGCGCCGAATTCGCGGGCCAGGTCCTCGGCTGCGGCTTGCAACTGGTCAGGGCCCATATCGGCGGCGGGTGTATTGATCAGATCGCGGGTCAGGCATTCGGCGGCCACCAGCGATTCGACGGCTTTCGCATCGACGCCTTCTGGTGCCACCAGAGCAGCGCCGGGCGCCTTGGCCTCCTTGTAGCGATCAAAGCGATACTGCGTCATCAGCCAGCCGAAACATTCCTGTTCCAGAGCAGTCTCGGGAATTGCGTTGCCGCCATCGCCCCCGCTTGCAAGTGTATAGACCCCTTCGGGCAGCTTTTCGGCTGCCGCCGCCAGCGTAAACCGCTGACGCGCACGCTGTGCTGCGTTGCCGTATCCGGCCAGCGCCATTGCCGGGCCGTTTCCATCGGAGGCCGGAACCAGAAGCACCTGACCGATCGCTCCCTTGAACCCATTTGCCCGCGCCCATCCTGCGACCTGATCTGGCTGGGTTTGCAGCCAGGTTTCGCAGGACGCCTGATCAATAACATAAAGCACAATAGCATTATCGCAGGGTGCGGCAAAAACGGGGGTCATCGGGATACTCCGGTCATGGGGGCTTATTCAGCCGTCAGAGTATCCGTCACCGCGTTGCCTGCAAGCCCTGCTTGAATACAGCCTGTGGGTCGGATTTTGGATTTGGGTTCTGGTCGTGTCGGGTTCAGATAGAGAGGTCCTGCTGTTCCCAGACTGCGGTCAGGGATCTTTCGCCAACGCGCAGCAGGCGGAACACCGTTGCCGCAATGGCCGGCGAATCCTTGCTGTCGACGGCGTCGGTCACATCGCCGGCGATGGCCGCCATCGCGGTCATGCCGATCTGATCCGAAATCGCGATCAGTGAGCGCGCGTTCTTGCGCAGATTTTCCATATCATTCTGACGCCACAAGCGTTCGCAATGCGAAAGGCGGACCGCCAGTTCTTCAATTGCACGGCAAACGACGTCTTCGGCTCCGGTTTCGCCCAGCTGTGAATACAGCTCGGACAGCTTTCCCGGATCCAGACGCACGTTTTCCTTATGCATGACAGTGAGTATATTGGTCACCACATTCACCCCAGTTCACTATGCCCCCACGGCACGATGACCAATTTGACCCTCAAGAGTTGTCAAAAGGTTTCCAGGCTGATGCTGGAATCTCTCGAATTTGCTGACAATGCAGGCTATCACCCCTGTCAGGGTTCAAATCAGGGAATGCACCATATGCAATACGCCAAGCCTCTGCCGAGCTATCTCGTGACGCGTTACCACGGCTGGAAAGCGACGGCTTATCAGGAAAACCAGGGCTGGTACCGGCGTCTGGCTTCCGAAGGGCAGCGCCCGCGCGCGATGGTGATTTCCTGCTGCGACAGCCGCGTTCACGTTACCTCGATCTTTGGCGCGGACCAGGGTGAGTTCTTTATTCATCGCAATATCGCGAATCTGGTGCCGCCCTATGCACCCGATGGCGACCACCACGGCACCAGTGCCACGATCGAATACGCGGTTACGGTACTGAAGGTGGCGCATCTGATCGTGCTGGGTCATTCCCAATGCGGAGGCGTGCAAGGCTGTATCGATATGTGTAAGGGCCACGCGCCCGGGTTGGAGGCGAAGGAAAGTTTCGTCGGTCGCTGGATGGACATCCTGAAGCCGAAGTTCACTTTGGTCGAAGACATCGACGATGCAGAGAAACAGGCGCGCCAGTTCGAGCGTCAGGCGGTTGTCGCATCGCTTGAGAATCTGATGACCTTTCCCTTCATCGAAGACGCGGTCTCCGAAGGCTCGCTCAGCCTTCATGGTCTGTGGACGGACATCGGTGAAGGTGGTCTGGAATGCTATGATCCCAAAACTGGAGCATTCCAACAGGTCTGAACGGGACTCACATGGGGGGTAAGCTCAGGCCAGAGCCGGTTCAGGACTGGGTCCGGCGCTGCAGGTCAGCGGCGGCTTGGGTGTAGCCGCCCGAAGCCCCATCGACGAAATGCACATGATCATCCCGCATGGCAGAGGGCACGATACAGGTCACCATGGCTGCGTCCTGTTCGTGCAGGCCGAAGCGAATCTGCCCGGCCTGTTGTGTTCTCTCCAACAGGTCCAGGACCCGGTCCCGCACGGCAGGGCTACAATCGACGGTCATCTTCAGCCCGTCATCGAATTTTCGGAAGTCAGAGTTGGCGCTGAGCACGGACAGATAGTGATCGGGATCAAAACTGCCGGTTGGTTTGCCACGCCCAAACAGAAACCTTGCAATGGCGGACCCTGCGGTCAGCCACAGGGCGCGCAGAGACAGCGGGATATAGCCCCGCGAAAGACGCGCTTCGATCATCAGCCCGGGCGGCGGAAACTTCAGAGCGGGGCCGCTGACCGGGACCGGGTGTCCGCTGCGGTCCAGTTGTGCCGTCAGCTCCAGTAGTTCGGAGGCAATCTGTGAAAACTGATGCGGGCCGGTGCCTGCAACGGGCAGGACAACCAGCGACATGATCAGCCCGTTGCGGGCGGGCGTATTGCTCCAGCGGCAAGAGAGACCGGTCAGGTCCGGAGGCTCTTCCGTCTCTGCCGCGCCGATACTGTAGGCGCCCGCCTTCATCTGCTGTTCGGCCCAGGCCAGCCCCCCGCCCGAGAACATCGCGTAATCGGCATCCTCGGACACTGCATAGCGGGCAACGGTCACATTCAGCCCTTCGGCGCGGATCCGTTCGATCGGCATCTGCGCGGCGCGCAGGGTGATGCCGAATTCATCTCGCACCCAATCCCGCAGCCGCGCCAGAGTTTCGCGGGCGGTGCCCGCATGCTCAGGAGCGACCGCAAAGGATGCCCCGTCGCCGCCAAAACTATAAGGAAAGGCGGTATCGGTGAGTGTGTTCATCATGGCGGCAATGACCGAGGCGCCCACCATGTTGACGGTCTTGTATTCCCCGGCGGCAATCAGTTCGGTAGAGGCCACAATGTCAGTGCAGCATACCACCCAGTGCTGCGGTAGCGGGACAAAGACCTCTGGACGGGCCAGGGCCGAGAAGGCTCCGTGTTTGGGGAGCTGTTCATAAAACCTGTCCTGCCGTGTCATCGCATCCTTGGCCGTTCCAATCGTTCCGAGGGATATCGGTCTCCAAAGGAATTGTAGTGATCTGGCAAACATGCAAGTTACACCAGCGTGATTTAATGCTCCTCTTGCGACGGGAATGATCCGCGCAACAGAAGCATCGGGGGGATATGAATGCAGGCGGGATTGATTCTGCTGTGCCTGGCCTATGTGCTGAGCCAGTTTTTCCGAGCTTTTCTGGCGGTTCTCACAGGAGTACTGGGCACTGATCTTGGGGTGAAACCGGACGATCTCGCCTTTGCATCGGGGATGTGGTTCCTGGCCTTTGCGGCGATGCAGTTGCCCGTCGGCTGGGCGCTGGACCATATCGGCCCCAGACGTAGCGCGGCGGTTTTGCTGTTGCTGGGCGGCGGCGGCGGGGCGCTGGTCTTTGCCTTGGCCAGCGGGCCGTTTCACATTGCGGTCGCGATGTTCCTGATCGGGATCGGCTGTTCGCCGGTTCTGATGGCGTCTTATTTCATCTTTGCCCAGACCTATCCGCCGGTGCGGTTTGCGACTCTGGCGGCGCTGATGTTGGGTGTCGGGTCGGTCGGCAATCTGGTGGCCTCTTATCCCACGGCGCTGGCGGTGGATCTGGTTGGCTGGCGCGCCACGCTGGTCGGTCTTGCCGTCGTTTCCGCCAGCGTGGCGGCAGGGATCTGGCTGACGGTCAAAGATCCGAAAAAGCCGCCGACACAGCAGAAAGGGTCTGTGCTGGACCTGCTAAAGATGCCCGTCCTCTGGGCCATTTTTCCCATCATGCTGGTCAGTTACGCGCCTGTTGCGGCGATCCGGGGGCTGTGGATCGGTCCCTATTTCTCCGATGTCTACGGGCTGGACACCGGCCAGATCGGGCTGGTGACCCTGGTCATGGGCGTGGCGATGATCCTCGGCACCTTTGTCTACGGGCCATTGGACCGGATGCTGAGCACGCGCAAATGGGTGATCTGGGGCGGCAGCATGGCGGTGGTTCTTGGCCTTGTGGCCCTGATTGTGCTGACCGGCGCGCCGGTCTGGGTGCCAGTCGCACTGATGGCGGGGATCGGCTTCTTCGGCGCCTCCTTCCCGGTGGTGATCGCCCATGGCCGGGCCTTCGTGCCTGCGCATCTGGTGGGGCGCGGAGTCACGCTCTTGAACTTTTTCGGCATCGGCGGCGTTGGGCTGATGCAATTTGCCAGTGGCCGCATTCACGCAGAGATGGCGCAAGGGAGCGATCCTGCTGCGCCGTACATTGCCCTGTTTGGGTTTTTCGCGGCCTCCCTGCTCCTTGGCTGTGTGATCTATCTGTTCAGCCGTGATAGCCTGGATTGATGGTGATGGTGTGATGGTGGCCCTTTAAATTCTGGCGCAATCCCTATATGACACCGCAGCCGGCCACGAGGCCGGGCAAAACTGGAGAAACTAATATGGGTTATCGCGTCGTTATCGCGGGCGCCACGGGTAACGTGGGCCGCGAAATGCTGAACATTCTGGCCGAGCGCCAGTTTCCGGTGGATGAGGTTGCTGTTCTGGCAAGCCGCAAATCCCTGGGAACCGAAGTGACATTTGGCGACAAGACCCTCACTACCCAGGATCTGGACACCTTCGATTTCACCGGCTGGGACATGGCGCTGTTCGCCATCGGCTCGGACGCGACCAAGAAGTATGCGCCCAAGGCGGCGGCTTCCGGTTGCGTGGTGATCGATAACTCCTCGTTGTACCGTTACGATCCGGACATCCCGCTGATCGTGCCCGAGGTGAATCCCGAGGCGGTGCACGGCTATTCCAAGAAAAACATCATCGCCAACCCGAACTGTTCGACCGCGCAGATGGTCGTCGCGCTGAAGCCGCTGCACGACCGCGCCAAGATCAAGCGCGTGATCGTCAGCACCTATCAGTCGGTGTCCGGTTCGGGCAAGGAAGCGATTGATGAGCTGTGGGACCAGACCAAGGCCGTCTACAATCCGACTCAGGATGTGCCGCCCAAGGTCTACCCCAAGCAGATCGCCTTTAACGTCATTCCGCATATCGACGTCTTCATGGAAGACGGGTCGACCAAGGAAGAGTGGAAGATGGTCGCCGAGACCAAGAAGATCGTCGATCCCGCCATCAAGGTCACCGCGACCTGTGTGCGTGTGCCGGTCTTTGTTGGGCACTCCGAAGCGCTGAACGTCGAGTTCGAAGACCATCTGGACGAAGACGAAGCGCGCGACATCCTGCGCGAAGCGCCGGGCATCATGGTGATCGACAAGCGCGAAGACGGTGGCTACGTGACCCCGGTCGAATGTGTTGGCGACTATGCCACCTTCATCAGCCGGATCCGTCAGGACAGCACCATCGACAATGGTCTGAACCTGTGGTGCGTCAGTGACAACCTGCGCAAAGGCGCAGCGCTGAACGCGGTGCAGATTGCCGAACTCCTGGGCCGTGAGGTTCTGAAAAAGGGCTGAGTTGCAGCGCAACTTGCTCTAAAAACCAAATAAAACTGGGGCCATTTCGCAAGAAGTGGCCCCATTTGCATCCGGCAGCCGCCCCATTGTGGTCACAAACAAGACCATGCTGGTAAGGGCCAGAGAAAACGAGGAACGCTGCCATGTACTCCCATGATTTTGAACGTGAAACCGTGACGACCGGCGATGCAGCCATGGCCCAGACAGCTTGGTCCAGCGCTTGCGATCAAAGCCGCCTGGACACCGAGATGATGATCCAGCTGCGTATATCGCTGTGTCCGATTTTCGATGATGCGACCAGCTGGTCTGAGCTGCGCAGCGCCTTGCAGGCCAAAGGTTTCTACATGAAACGCGCCAAGGGCCACATGCATCTTTATGATGGTCACAGCCACGTGCAGATCTGCACCTGCAGCTTCCTCGGCTACCCTGCCGAAGAGCTGGAGCAGCGGTTCAAGAAAACCGCCCCGACCCGCGCAGTACGCAAACTGCCGGTGCGCAACTAGCGCATTCTGAGCGGCGCCGAGAGAGAGCGGCTGTCCGGAGGGGGTGCTTCCTGTGGTGGCTGTGGTGAGAGGCGGGTCGGCCCGCAACGTATCAGCCCCCAGCCCCCGGTCCACAGCGCGTTGCCGCGTACCAGCAGCAACATCTATCCTTTTGGCTAGGTTAACGCAAAAATGGCCCGGCTGTTTGCCCCTTCGGGCAGATAGGCGCAGCCTCCGAAATACGGTAAGGTTTACCTATTCCCGCGGGGTCTTGAGATCCTGCACTGTCCCTGACGTCGCTGACAACCAGTCCCGTCCGGCCCGCCATCCTGCCCCCCCTTTGGCAGAGGTCGGACATTGCATCCCTACCTTGGGATTGGTGGTTGGCGGCGTTGACGGTGACGGGCTGATATTTGCGCAGTTTTTTGAACAGGGTGCCGCTCTCTCTCGGCGCCCTGTTTGTCTGTCTAGCCCCTAATGTCTCGATAGCGGTGCCTGAGGTCAGGCGGGCGAGCCGTGGGCTCCCGCCCACCATCGCCGGATCGAAGATCCGTCTCTGTTGGTTGGGCCTGGCGCCGCTTGCGCGGCGCAGGGATTTGCTGAGAGGCGCCTTGAGGGGCCATTCTGCCTCTCAAGACGCCAGATCGATTATTGGGTATGTATCCGCGTCAAGGGTGAACCGCACCTGTGGTGCGGCGGCTGCGCCGCCCTTGACCCGGGGACCCTATCCGCTGTTGCGCAGGCGGCCTACGATACCGGTCGGGAAGAAATAGACGCTGAGGATGAACAGGACGCCCAGCCACAACAGCCAGCGGTCCGCATTAAGCAGGTCCGGTAGCAGAGGCAGGGCGCTGGTCAGCTCGGACGCGGCGCCCATCAGGTTTTGCAGATAGTTCTGCGCCAGCACGAAGAGCGTTGCGCCAACGACTGCGCCATACATGGTTCCCATGCCGCCGATCACTACCATCAGCAGGATATCGATCATGATCTCCATCGACAGTGAGGTGTCCGGCCCAACGTAGCGCAGCCAGACGGCGTAGAGCGCGCCAGCGAGGGCAGCTGCCGCTGCCGAGAGGCAGGTGGCCGCTACCCGGTAGTAAACCACCTTGTAGCCGATTGCCTCGGCCCGGAAATCGTTTTCGCGGATTGCCTGCAGGACACGGCCAAAGGGCGAGTTCACCACCCGCAGCAGCCCGAGGAACAGCACCAGCGCGCCAATGAAAACGAAGTAATAGGCCAGGAGCTTGCCGTTCAGTTTCACCCCGAACAGCTGGCCGTCAAAGGCTTCCTTGCCGAATTTGAAGGCCGGGCCAAGTTCGCGCGGGGTCTTGAAGGTCAGACCGTCCTCGCCGCCGGTCAGGCCTGAAAGCTGGCTGACCAGCACCGCGACAGCCGAAGCCACCGCCAGCGTGATCATGGCAAAGAAGATCGCCCGCACCCGCAGGGAGAACAGGCCGATCACCAGCGCCAGAAGCGCTGCAACGCCTGCTCCGGCGATGGCGCCGATGGCGATGGAGTCAAAGCCGCGCCCGAGATGGGTCGAGGCCAGCGCTACCCCGTAGGCGCCGATACCAAAGAACATCGTATGGGCGAAGCTGACGATACCGCCATAGCCAAGCAGCAGATCATAGCTGGCGACCAGCACGATGAAGATGCAGATGCGTGCTGCCGTATCCACCGTGCGCACGCCGGGAAAGAGGAAGGGCGCCAGCGCCAGGCAGACAAGGATCACACCAAGAATCAGCGCCAGCGGCACGGAGCGGGGCATATCGCCCGAAAGAAGGGTACGTATCATTTTGCTTTTACCACCGGGATCATGCCCATCGGGCGCCACATCAGGATGGTGACCATCAGGGCGATATTGGAAATCAGCGCCGCCTTGGGTTCGATGAAGGCGATGTAATTCTGCAAAAGCCCGACCAGCAGGGCGCCGATGAAACAACCCTCGACCGAGCCAAGCCCACCGATGATCACCACGATGAAGATCAGGATCATCGCCTGATTGCCCATATGGGCGGTGACGACCTCTTGATAGAGGCCCCACATCACACCGCCCAGACCCGCGAGCGCGGACCCGGCGATGAAAACACCGACAAAGACCAGCCGCAGCCGATAGCCGAGCGCCTGTACCATCTCACCGTTCTCAACCCCGGCCCGCACGATCAGGCCGATCTTTGTCCGTCGGAGCACCCAGCGCATGGCGAGGAAGACCGCAAGGCCGACGCCAACTGCCACCAGACGGTATTTCTCGATCGCGGCCCCGGCAAAGGTGATCGCGCCTTTCAGCGCCTCGGGACGCAGGATGTAGATTTCCTCGGGGCCCCAGAGCACGACGATCAGCTGTTCCACAACGATCAACCCGCCCATGGTCACCAGGATCTGCTTCAGGTGGTGGCCATAGACCGGCTCCACGATCACCTTTTCAAAGGCCCAGCCCATGATGCCAGTGGCAATCATGGCGCCCAGCACCGCCACCAGCAGCGCCGCAAGGTTCAATAGCAGCGAGGGCGCCTCGGTCATATGCCCAAGGAGCAGCAGCACCGAAATGCCGACAAAGGCCCCGACCGAGACAAAGGCACCATGGCCGAAATTGATCACATCCATCAGGCCAAAGACCAGCGTCAGGCCCGAGGCCATGATGAAAATCATCATCCCCATGGCCAGGCCCGACACCGTCAGTGTCAGCCAGCTTGAGGGGTTCTGGATGGCGAGGAACCCGGCGATGGCGATCAGCGGCACCAGCAGGACTGGCATATGCGGTGCGATACGGTCGCGCAGTGAAACGTCGGCCATCTTGGGGGCGTGTTCAGGTGCGGCGCTCATGGCTGGCCTCCCAATAGGTTTATCTGCTGTTCAGGGCGAATTGGCGTCAGGACAGTCATCAATGTGCCTCCAGACTGAGGCCCATCAGGCGTTCCTGCAGGGCCGCATCGGTTGCCAGCTCCTGCATTTCTCCGGACCAGATCATCCGCCCGTCGTCCATCACATTGGCACTGTCTCCCAGCGCCTTGGCGACGGCAAAGTTCTGTTCCACCAACAGCACCGAGGCGCCTTGATCTTTGAGATCCTTCAGGGCGCGTGCCATGGTCGAGATGATGGCGGGCGCCAGACCCTTGGTCGGCTCGTCGATGAGGTAAAGCTTGCGTTCCTCGACCATGGCGCGGGCAATCGACAGCATCTGTTTTTGCCCGCCCGACAGGTTCCCGGCCTCGGATTTCCAGAAGGTCTTGAGCGGCGGGAAGGCGGCAAAGATCCAGTCGAGCCGGGCCGAGTTGATCGGGCCGGAGACGGCGGCCAGCACCATGTTTTCCTCGACCGTGAGATCAGCGAAGATTCCCATGTCCTCAGGCACGAAGCCCAGCCCCAAGCGGGCAATCGCCGGGGTGGGCAGTTTGGTGATGTCCTCGCCATCGAACAGGATGCGGCCCTTATGGGCGCGCCAGTGGCCGATGATGGTGCGCAGGGTGGTGGTCTTACCGACCCCGTTGCGGCCCAGAAGCATGGTTACGGCTGCGCGCGGCACCTGCAGATCCACCCCTTGCAGGATGTGATATTGCGCGATGTTGGTATAGACGCCTTCGAGTTTCAGGATAGGATCAGACATCGGCCAGTACTCCTTCGAGGCCCCGGCCCATATAGGCCTCCTGCACCACATCCGAGGCCATGACCTCGGCCGGGGGACCATCAGCGGCGAGGGCGCCGTTGTGCAAAACGATGATGCGGTCGGCGAGGGTGCGGATCACGTCCATCTTATGCTCCACCAGAAGGATCGTGCGGTTCCGTTGGTCTTTCAGTTCCTCGATCAGGTCCAGCACCACCGGAGCCTCATCAACGCTCATGCCTGCGGTGGGCTCATCGAACATATAGACAGCGGGATCGAGCGCGATCAGCAGGGCGACTTCGAGTTTACGCTGATTGCCGTGGGACAGCTCTGACACCACCTGTTCGCGCTGCTCCAGCAGGCGCACGCGCTGCAGGATGGCTTCGGCCTCGGCGGTCAGATCGCCGTGGCGCGAGACCATGGACCAGAGGTTGAAGCTGCGGCCCGATTTGGCCTGCACCACCAGACGCACGTTTTCCAGAACCGACAGGTTGGGAAACAGGTTGGTCAGCTGAAAGGCCCGGCCGATCCCGGCGCGGGTGCGGGCAGAGACCGACTGGCCGCTGATATCGCGGTCATGCAGAAAGACGCGCCCGGCGCTGGCGGAGATCTGGCCTGAAATCAGGTTGAAATAGGTCGTCTTGCCCGCGCCGTTGGGGCCGACAATCGCAGTCAGCTGCCCGGGATGAAAATCGCAGGTCACCGCATCGACAGCGACGTGGCCGCCAAATCGGACCGTCAGGTCACGGGTACTCAGTATGGGAGAGGAAGTCATGTCAGTCTCTGGTCTGCCCGCGCCGGCGGCCTGAAACAACGGGCGCCGGGGCTGCGGAAATGGGCCATGCGATGGCCAGGCCGGACAAAGGGCGGTCCGGGGCATGGCGCCCCGGACCGCTGGTTCTGAAGGGTTACTGGTTGCGGATTGGGATCGGCAGCTCGTCGATACCCAGCTCGCGCACCAGTTCCGGGACTGCCCATTCAACGCCGTCTTCGACCTTGATCTTGAAGTGATACATGGGCTGCAGAGCCTGGTGATCTTCGGCGCGGAACATCATGGTGCCCTTGGGGGTTTCCCATTCCATGCCTTCCATCGCGGTGATCAGCTCTTCGGTGTCGGTCGAACCGGCCTTCTTGATGGCCTCGACTGCGGCGATACCAGCGGTCATGCCACCTGCGGTGAAGAAATCCGGCGGCGCGCCAAAGCGGGCTTCGTGCTCTTTCACCAGCCAGTCGTTCACCGGGTTCTGCGGGATTTCATAGTAGTAGTAGGTGGCGCCTTCCATGCCGGGGAATTCCTTGTAGCCCTTCATCGCCGCCAGGATGTTGCCGCCCGTTGCCATTTCAATGCCGAACCGGCTGGGGTCCATGGCGTTGATCTTGCTCATCGGGTTGCCGCCACCGGCCCAGATCACGAACAGCTTCTTCTTGCCGTCCAGATCCTTCATCGCGTTGAAGATCCGCTCGGCGGCTGCAGTGAAGTCGGTGGTGTCGGTGGGCACGTATTCTTCGTGCGCAACGTCGCTGCCGACGCTTTCCAGCGCTTCCTTGAAGGCGGCGATGCCATCGCGGCCAAAGGCATAGTCCTGCGCCAGCGTGGCGATATGGGTGTCTTCACCGGCCAGTGCGATGGCGTTGGAGACCGCGTCCTGCGACGAGTTGCGCCCGGTGCGGAAGATATAGCGGTTCCAGTTGGCGCCAGTGATGCTGTCGGCCACGGCAGGTTCCACGATCAACAGCTTTTCGTATTCCTCGGCAACCGGCAGCATGGCCAATGCCACGCCCGAGCTGACCGGACCGATGGCCAGATCGACTTCGTCATCGCCATAGGCCTCTTCCAGGAGGGCCTTGCCGTTTTCCGGCTTCAGCTGGGTGTCCTTCTCGATCACGACGATCTTTTCGCCGTTGATCTCCATGGTGCCGCCGGTGGCATATTCCAGCCCCAGCATCAGCCCGTCATGGGACTGTTTGGCGTAGGCCTCATAGGGGCCGGTTTTGCCGTAGATATGGGCGATCTTGATGTCTGCTGCTGCGGCCGAAGCCAAGGCAAGCGCCGACACCATACCCGCAAGAATAGCGCGTTTCATAGTTGTCCTCCCTGATGTCGCGCCGGTCTCTTTCGGGGTGCTCCCTTGGTCCTGGCGCGCTCTCGCTCCTGTGATTGCAGGCTACTGGCGGAAGGTAAAACCGGTCAATTGCAGGGAAATACGTAGCAGGCCCGCAGCGGGGAAACCACTGCGGGCCTGCGAATGAAGAACCTCTGCGCCAATGGGGCTGACAGGGAGGCAATTGAGGCTTAACGCGCCTTCCAGTCGGCGGCCAGCTTGCGGGCGTTCTGGGCCAGGATCAACACATCCAGACCCACCGCAAGGAACTGCGCGCCCATGTCGAAATAGGCCTGTGTCGCCTCTTCGGTGACGCCAAGGATGCCGGGCGCCTTGCCTGCAGCACGGATATGTTCCAGCGCGCCCGCGATCACCGCGCGCACTTCGGGGTGGGCGGCATTGCCCTGGTGGCCCATGTCGGTCGACAGATCTGCCGGGCCGATAAAGACGCCGTCGATGCCTTCGACCTGCAGGATGTCATCCAGCGCGGCGATCCCGGCGCGGTTTTCCACCTGCACCAGCAGGCAGATCTCCTGATCTGCGGTCTGGATGTATTCGCTGACCGATCCGAACCGGCTGGCCCGCGCCCCTGCAGCGCCGACACCGCGTGTGCCATGGGGCGGGTACTTGCAAGCGCGCACCAATTCCTCGGCCTGTTCGGCGCTTTCGACGATGGGCACCAGAACGGTTTGGGCGCCCGCATCCAACACCTGCTTGATAATCCAGGTCTCGCCAATCGGGACGCGCACTACCGGATGGCTGTCTGAGGCTTCAAGCGCCATCAGCTGGTCCCGGATTGAGCGGATGTCGTTGGGCGCGTGTTCGCCATCCACCACCAGCCAGTCAAAGCCGCAGGTGCCCATGATCTCGGCCACGGAGGGTTCGGCAAAGCTCATCCAGCAGCCGATCTGGCGTTTGCCCTCGGTGAGGGCCTGTTTGAAACTGTTCTTGGGTGCGGGCATGGAAAACCTCTTTGGTCAAATTGGGGCGGTCAGGTAGGGGCGGTCAGGCGAATGAAATGGCGACTTGGCCAAAGGGGCCAAAATCGGCGGTGATCTCGCTGCCCGGAGGGCATTCGATGGGCCGGATGAACGAACCCGAGAGGACGATATCCCCGGCTTCGATCTGTTGTCCATATTCCGCCATGCGGCGCGCCAGCCACAGGACCGAGGTGACGGGATCGTTCAGCACCCCGGCACCCAGACCGGTTTCCTCGACGGTACCGTCGCGGGCGACGATGGCACCGACCCAGCGCAGATCATACGCGTCGATGGTGTGGCGCTGGTTGCCCAGCACGACACCCGCATTGGCGGCATTGTCGCTGATGGTGTCGGTGATGATGCGGGTCTGCCCGGTGGCGGGATCGACGCGCAGGATGCGCGTGTCGAGGATCTCAAGCGAGGGCGTCACATAGTTGGTGGCGGCAATCACGTCATCGCGGGTGCAGTCGGCACCTGCAAGGGGTGCCTTCATCACAAAGGCGATCTCGGCCTCGACGCGGGACTGGATGAAGCGCCCGGCGGGCACGGTGCCGCCGCTGTCAAAGGCCATGTCATCCAGCAGCACGCCGCTGTCGGGGGTGGTGATGTTCAGCGCCTGCTGCATGGCGCGGCTGGTGAGGCCGATCTTCCAGCCGATTTTCCTGCGCCCCTTGGCCAGCTTTTGCGCCACCAGTGCCTTTTGTACCGCATAGGCATCTTCCAGCGTCATGCGGGGATAGGCGAGGGACAGTAGCCCGCATTGCTGGCCGGTTTCTTCGGCTGTCAGCAGGCGCGCGGCGGCCTCATTGTGCTGATCCGGGGTCATGCTTCGTCCTCGACCGTATTGGTGAGCGTGCCGATACCTTCGGCCTCCACCTCGATCACGTCACCGGGTTTGAGGAACCGGGGCGGATCGTACCGCGCGCCCGCGCCGGTGGGGGTGCCGGTCACGATCACATCGCCGGGCACCAGCGTGGTGAAGGTCGAGATATATTCGATCTGGCGGCGGATCGGGAACAGCATCCGGCTGGTACGGTCGTCCTGGCGCAGCTCTCCATTCACATGAGTTGTGAGACGTACATCATCCAGCTGCGCGGCCGAGGTGAAAGGCACCAGCCACGGCCCCATGGCGCCGGAATTGTCCCAGTTCTTGCCTTGGGTCACGTTGAATTTCGCATGGCGCACCCAGTCGCGCAGGGTGCCTTCGTTACAAAGGGTGACGGCGGCGATATGGTCATAGGCGTCTTCGGCCTTGATGCGGCGGCCCCCCTTGCCGATGACAATCGCGATCTCGCCCTCGTAATCCAGCTGCGGCGTTTCCGGCGGACGGATCAGCGGCTGGCCTTGCCCGCTGAATGAGCGCGGGAAGCGGATGAACAGCGACATGTTGGGCGGCGCTTCCTGGCCGTCCTTGTATTCGGCATTGCGGTCAGGGAAGTTCACCCCGACGCAAATGATTTTCTCCGGGTTGGGCACGGGGATCTGGTAGGTGAATGTGCCATTCGGGTGGGTCACCGGGTGACCTTTGGCAGCCACTGCCAGATCATGCAGCCCATCGGCAGCGATCACATCGCGCAGGGTCGGCCAATGGGGAAAGCCGGGCGACAGGGCGGCCATGCCCTCGTCCGTGACGGCGCCGTAATAAGTCTCGCCATTGGCGCTATAGGTGGCAAATCGCATCAATCGGCTCCTCTCATCAGGCTGGCGGCGATTTCGGTGATGACATCATGGGCCATCATCACGTCGCCTTCCGTGGTTTCAAACTGACCCGCCTGGAAGCGGATCACCAGATCGCCATCGACGCGGGTCTGCGTCAGGTAAATTCGCCCGTCATCGTTGATGGCATTGACCAGCGCCAGGTTCAGCGCATCCAGATCCGTGGCGCCTTCGGGCGCATAGCGGAAGGTCCAGAGCGACCACATGGGCGGGGTCACGATCTCGAAATCCGGGGTCGCGGCGAGCTTGTCATGCAGTTGCACCGACCAGTTGACGTGGTTGCGCAGGCGGTTGCGCAGCCCTTCCAACCCATAGGTGCGGATCAGGAACCAGATCTTCAGCGCCCGGAAGCGGCGGCCCAGTGGTACCGACCATTCGGAATAGTTGATGATACCGTCCTTGCCGTGGGTCTTCAGATACTCGGGGCTGATTGCCAGCGTCTGCACCAGATCGTCGGGGTTCTTCAGGAAATGGGCCGAGCAGTCGAACTGCGCCCCGAGCCATTTGTGCGGGTTGAAGACGATGCTGTCGGCGCGATCAATGCCGGGCCAGTAGTGGCGGTACTCGGGGCAGATCATCGCCGAGCCGGCCCAGGCTGCGTCCACATGGGTGTAAAGGCCGTATTTCTCGGCCACATCCATCACCTTGTCCACGGGATCGGTGGCGCCGGTGCCGGTGCCGCCCACGCAGAGGATCACCCCTGCGGGCTGCAAACCAGCTGCGATATCAGCCTCGATTGCCGCCTCCAGCGCTGCGGGATCCATGCCGCGCCAATCACCCTTGATGGGGATACGCACCAGGTTCTGCTGGCCGATACCGGCAACCCAGATGGCGCGGTCGATCGAGGTATGCACCTCGGAAGAGCAATAGACGCGCAGCGGTTTCTGGCTGAACAGACCTTCCTGATTGCCTTTCCAATTCAGCGCCTTTTCCCGCATGGTCAGCACCGCCGCCAGAGTGGCAGAGGAGGCGCTGTCCTGAATGACGCCTTGAAACGGCTCTGGCAGGTCCAGTGCCTGACGCAGCCAATCCATCATCCGGGTTTCCAGCTCGGTCGCCGCCGGAGAGGTCTGCCAGAGCATGCATTGCGGTGCCATGGCCGAGACCAAGAATTCCGCCAGTACCGAGGGCGCCGCGGCATTCGAGGTGAAATAGGCAAAGAAGCGCGGGTGTTGCCAATGGGTGATGCCGGGCATCACGATCTCTTCGAAGTCGGCAAAGATTTTTTCCATGCCGATCCCAGCCTCGGGCGGGTGGCTGGGCAGAGCGTTCAGCACTTCGCCCGGCTCGGTGCGGGCGCGCACGGGTTTCTCGCCCACGGTCAGGTGGTAATCCTGCGCCCAGTCGGCGACCTTGCGGCCCCAGTCTGAGAATTCATCCCATTTCATAAGTTAAGCTCCAATGTACGGGCCTTGGCCCGGACAGCGTCTGACCTTGGGAAGGCGCTTCTCGCCTCCTCAAGGTTCAGTCGCTGTCCTGATGTTGTGTCACGGTGCAATGATCGGCTGCGCGGTCAGGGCGCTGGGCTGTGGCTCGACCCCTTCAAAACTTGACCCTTCCTCGAACCAGCTGCGCGGCGCTGGCGCCCCCCAAAGGGTCTGGCGCTGCGGATCGGTGAGCGACCATTTGATCGGCTCAAGGTCGGGATCGCAAGTCTGGTAATCCGAGCAATAGATCTCGATCCGGTGCCCGTCCGGGTCGCGCACATAAAGGAAAAACGCATTGGAGATCCCGTGCCGTCCGGGGCCACGCTCGATATTGTCCACGTAACCGGTGGTCGCCATCAGGTCGAGTAGGTCGATGATGGCCAGCGGGTTCGGCACCCAAAAGGCGGTGTGGTGCAGGCGCGGGCCAAGACCATTGGTAAAGGCCACGTCATGCACGCCACCCTTGCGGTGCATCCAGGCGGCCCAGACTTTGCCGCTGTCGTCATCTTCGGTGTATTCGGTGACGCGGAATCCGATTTCGTTATAGAAGGCGACGCTGGCATCCACGTCCGCCGAGAACATGTTGAAATGGTCGATGCGGAGCGGTTTTACCCCGTTATAGAGCCTGTATTTCTGGTGGATCGGCTCCAGCCGGTCCATCTTGACGTAGAACTCCAGCGGGATGCCCCAGGGATCGCGGGTGCGCAACGTGCGGCCCATATGCGGGCGTTCCACCCATTCGACTGGCAGCCCCTTGGCGGCAAAAAAATCGGCGGCCTTGTCGAGATCGGGCTCGTCAAACAGCTTGAACCCCAGAACCGCCACCGACGGCGCGTCCGCCTGCACCAGAACGATGCAGTGGTGGCCGCGTTCCTCCATCGCGCGCAGGTAGATGCGGGCGTCATCCTCATGCGTCACCTGAAGGCCCAGCGTGTCCACGTAAAAGGCGCGGCTGGCGGCCAGATCCGTCACCGCATATTCCACATGGCTGAGGCGGACAATGTTGAAGGGCGGATAGAGTACGGGGGCGGGAACGGGCATCTGTGCCTCCTTGTTGATCCGGCGTTCAGACCGGGAAAATCACGTTTGTCTGGCCGGTGCCGGAGCTGGGGAAATAGGGCGTCACCACCTCGCATTTGCCATCATAGGCATCCCATCCCAGCGCGCCATAGAGCATCGCCGTGTCATGCATCGAGCCTTCGCCGCAGCAGAATTGCGCATATTCGCTCAGCATTTTCAGGAAGGTCGCGTGATCGCCATTCTTCCACATCTCCAGCACATGCAGATCCATCTGGCGGTTGAACTCCGAACTGATGGTGAAGGTGCCATTGTTGGCGGCGTAGTCCTTATTGGCCCAGATCTTGTGGGACAAAGACCCGGAGGCAACCAACAGCACCTTACTGTTTGAGGCTTCAACGGCGGCGCGGATGGCTTCGCCCACGATACGGCTTTCGTCATGGCCATGTACCGTGGCCCAGGCCGCGACGGAGACGACCTTCATGTCGTGCTCGCGGCTCATGAAACGCATCGGCACCAGGGTTCCGTATTCCAGCTCCAGACTGTCCAGATGATGCGCCAGCGTATAGGCGCCCCGGTCCGAGGCTTCCTTGGCGATGGCGTCGCCCAGCTCCGGGTTGCCATCATAGCCATAAGGCAGATCCTGAATGAACTGTGGGAACTCGTTCGAGGTAAAAAGCCCCTCGAAACGTGCGTTGGCGTTGATGTGAAAGCCCGCATTGATCACCCAATGGGTGTCGCAGATCACCACCGTATCAGCGCCAAGCGCCTTGGCCCGGCGGGCGATCTCACGGTGCCCGTCGATGGCGGGCTGGCGGGTGCCTTTGATGGGGCCCTCCTGCTCGGACATGAGCATGGTGGGCACGTGGGTCATCTTGGCGGCAAGAACGATCTCTCCCATGGGTCTCCTCCCGAAAGGTTGCGCGCGTTTCCGAAAGGGTGATTAGGCGCCGAGGCGCGCGATCTTGTGCTGGCCGGTGGCGAAACCGATGTGTTTCTGCTCCATATAGAACTCAAAGCTCCAGTCGCCGCCGTCGCGGCCAATGCCCGATGCCTTGACCCCGCCAAAGGGGGTGGGCAGGTGGCGGACGTTTTCGCTGTTCACCCAGATCATCCCAGCTTCGAGCCGGTCGGTAAAACGCAGCGCGCGGGTGAGATCGTTGGTCCAGACATAGCCGGTCAGCCCGTAGGGCGTGTCATTGGCGATCTCGAGCCCCTCTTCCTCGGTGCTGAAAGGGATTGAGGTCAGCACCGGGCCAAAGATCTCCTCGCGCGCGATGCGCATCTGGTTGTCGGCGCCGGTGAACAGGGTGGGGCGCACGAAATAGCCCTCGTCACCCACCGTCTCACCACCGGCGGCGACGGTTGCGCCATCTGCGCGAGCGATGTCGAAATAGGAGGTCACCTTGTCGAAATGCTCCTTGCTGATCAGCGGGCCGATTTCGGTTGTGGGATCGAGCGGATGGCCGACCTTGATGCGATTGACGCGCTCCACCAGCTTGGCCTCGAATTCGGCGCGGATGCTGTCCTGCACCAACAGGCGCGAGGAAGAGGTGCAGCGTTCGCCGTTGATCGAATAGATCATGAAGATCACCGCATCCAGCGCGCGGTCCAGATCGGCGTCGTCAAAGACGATGACCGGGTTCTTGCCGCCCAGCTCCAGATGCACCCGCTTCAGCGTGTCGGCACCCTGTTTGGTGATGAGGCTCCCGGTGCGGCTTTCGCCAACAAAGGCGATGGCCTTGATGTCGGGATGTTCGGTCAGCCGCTTGCCCGCGTCTTCGCCATAGCCGTTGACGGTGTTGAGGACACCCGGCGGCAGGCCTGCCTCCTCGGCGATCTCGACCAGAAGGCGCGCGGTGAGCGGCGAATCCTCGGCCGGTTTGTGGACCACGGTGCAGCCCGCCGCCAAGGCAGGCGCGATCTTCCAGGTGGACAGCATGAAGGGCGTGTTCCATGGCGTGATCACCCCCACCGGGCCAATCGGCACACGGGTGGTGATATTCATCAGGGTGGGTGATTTCAGGTGCTGGCCATCGCGGGCCTGCACCACCTGATCGGCGAAATAGCGAAAGTTCTCGGCGCCGCGCAGGGCGGCCTTGGACATGAACCGCAGGGCCTGGCCGGTGTCCCAGCATTCGCAGAGCGCAATTTCCTCGGCGCGGGCCTCGATTGCATCGGCAATGCGCAAGAGGATCTCGCGCCGCTCGGTGGCGGGCGTGTCGCGCCAGGCGGGGAAAGCCGCCTTGGCAGCGGCAGCGGCTTGGTCAACGTCGGCCTCAGAGCCGCGCGCCACATCGCAGATCACGCTCTTGTCCACCGGGGAGGTCGACTGGAACACACCGCCGGATCCGGCGATATCCTGCCCGGCAATGCGGTTCTGGATGCCGGTGTCCTTGAATCGCGCCAGAAAGCCGCTGAGTTTCTCGATATTGCTGGCCAGATCGCTCATCACTGCTTTGCCTTCTTCATATGGTCGCGGATGGTGCCGCATTTGGGGGAAAGATCGGGGTCGATGTCGCGCATCTCGAACGACAGCGCGAGAGAGTGGGCCTGCATCGCGGGCTCCAGATAGTGCCGTGCAGCCTCGAAGATTTCAGCCGTGGCGCGTTTACGGGTGTCCAGATCGCGGCCGCCGCGCAGGCGGACTGCAATGTCCACATACCCGTGCTGCGGATCGCCATCGGCAATCGAGACATGGGTCGCGGCAAAGGCGCGTACCCGGATCCCGGCCAGGGGCAGCACACCGGTGTCCGCCGCCGCAAGGCGCAGCCGGTTGCACAGACCGGCAATATCCGCATAGCCTGCGACATTCGGGGAATAGTCCACCGTGATATGGGGCATTGATCCGTGCTCCTCCCTAGATCATTAACATGTGTAACAAAATCCGCGCCTGTGGTCAACTGTGCGGGATATCGTCCATTCCAATTGCGTTTTGCCTGATTTTGAGGTGATAAACGCACATGACAAAAGCACTGCCATCCACCGACCGTTCGCTGCCGATTGCCTTGTTGCGGGCGCGTGAGCGGGTCATGGGCCCGATTCGAGCGCTCCTGAGCGACGTGAACCTCACTGAACAGCAGTGGCGGGTGCTGCGCGTGGTGCAGGAAAGCGGGCCTACAGACCCGACCCAGATTTCGGAAGAGGCCTGCCTGCTGCTGCCTAGCCTGACCCGCATTCTGCAAAAGCTTGAGGAAAAACAGCTGATCAGCCGCAGCCGCGACGAGAGCGACCGGCGCCGTCAGGTGATCACGATCACCGCAGCAGGAGAGCAGATCATCGATGACAATATCGGTGCCAGCATGGAACTGGCCGCCCGGACCCGGAACAAGATGGGTGAGGAGCGTTATGAGGCACTGCTCGACCTGCTGAACGATCTGGACAAGATCGACCTCTAGGGCGTCGTTAGGCCTTTGGGCCGAGGCTTAATCGGGCAGGCGCAGGAAGACCTGGACATCGGCGACATTGGTGCCGGTGCCGCCGGTCATCAGCAATGCATCTGCGGATTTGAGCGCGGCGTAGCTGTCGTTATTGGCCAGAAGCGCCTCGGGGTCCTGCCCGGCGTCCCGGATGGCCTGCCAGGTGCCGGGGCCGACAAGGCCGCCTGCTGCATCGGTCGGTCCATCGCGCCCATCGGTGCCGCCCGAGAGGAACAGCCAGTTGCCAGTGAGCTGCGCGGCGCCCAACTGCGCCACCCGTAGCGCGAGTTCTTGGTTGCGCCCGCCCAAGCCGTCACCGGCCAGCCGCACTGTGGTTTCCCCGCCAAAGATCAGCGCGACGGGCAGGTCAGTTGCGGCGTTGCGCGCGGCCGCGATAACGGTTTCGGCGGCTTCCGCCACATCTCCGGTCAGATGATCGCTGACGATCTCTGCCTGCCACCCTTCTGCCGCCTGTTTCATGGCAGCTAGGCTATGCCGGTTCGATCCGATCAGGATATTCTCAGCCTCTGGCAGGTCGGCAGGCGTTTCGGGAGCAGACAGATGCGCCTGTACCGCTGCAGGGCAATCCGTCCAGATGCCCGCCCGTTCCAGCACCGCGCGAGCGTCGCTCCGGGTGCCGATGGGGGACACAGTCGGACCGGATGCAATGGCGCGCAGATCATCGCCGATCACATCAGACAGCAGATAGGCCGTGACCAAGGCTGGGGCCGCATGGCGCAATAGCCCGCCGCCCTTCAGGTCTGACAGCTGCTGGCGGACCAGGTTCATCTCGTTGATCTCAAGCCCCGAGGCAAGCAGTAGGCGCCCCACCTCTGCCTTGTCCGCGAGGGTCAGCCCGGGTGCAGGCGCCACCATCAGGGCGGAGCCGCCGCCCGACATGAGGGCAATCACCCGATCCTGTGGGGTGGTGCCTGCAAGAAAGTCGATCACCGCGCGGCCCGCTGCGGCGCTGGCCTCATCCGGGACGGGATGGCTGCCCGCCAGCACGCGCGCCCCGGGCAGATCGCAGATGTTTTCCGGGTTGGTCACCACAAGGGCCGACCGGGGCTGCGGAATATGCTCCAGCGCCTCGTGCATCATCGGGATAGCGGCCTTGCCCACGGCGAGGATCAGGGTGCGCCCGCCCTCGGGGCAGGGCGGCAGCGGATGCGCGGTAATCTGACGGCGTAGGGCGAGCGCTGGATCGGCGCGTTCCACGGCGGCAGAGAACAGTTCCAGGGCGGTGTCACGGAGGTCGGTCATGGGCATCATCCCTGTCAGATCGCGGCATCCGGGCGGCACCGGGATGTTATCGCTAAATTCGCAAAATCTTCTGCCCGATAGATGCGGGCAGCGTCAACCGCCGGGGCGCTGACGCCGGTGCGCGCGCGGCCCGTTGGTGGTGATCTCGTGCAGCGACAACGTGTGGTCGGCGTTTCTCATCCGGTGGCGCAGCATGGTGCGGGTCAGCCGCGCCAGATCTGCCTGTAGGGCGGGATCCCCGGCGACATTTTCCATTTCCCCTGCGCCCTGGTGATCAAACAGGATGGGCGGCAGGTCGGCTGCGAACTCGACCAGGGTGAACCGCTCATCGCGCAGGATCGCGAGAGAGGCCTCCGATGGCCGGATGCCAAAGGCGCCTGCGCCGGTGGTGGCGGGGTCTGCGAAGTCCAGTTCGGAATAGGAATAGCGGCGCCAGTCCGTGGGTGCCTCACCCCGCAGCAGCGGCAACAGGGAGGTGCCGTCCATCGCATTCTGGATCTCCTGTCCGACCCAGTCCAGAATGGTGGGGGTCAGGTCGATCGACTCGGTGATCTCCTGCACCCTGCTCCCAGCGCGCGCGCCATTGCCCGGTAGGCGCACGATCAGCGGTGTCTGGTAGGCTGCGTCATAGACCGAGAACTTGCCCCAACTGTGGCGGTCGCCCAGCATCTCGCCATGGTCGGCGCTTATGATGACAAGGGTGTTGTCCTCCTGGCCTCTGTCCTTCAGGAACTGCAGGACCCGTCCGATATGGGCGTCCACCTCGCTTGCCAGTCCCAGGTAGATCGCGCGCAGTGTCTGTACCACGTCGTCATCGGCGCCCAGATCGGGAAAGCCCAGCACGGTGGAGGCGGGCGTCACCGCATCGATGGCAGGGCCGATAAACGGATGCAAGGCGCGCTCGGCCTCTGCATCGGCCAGCCGACTGGGCAGGGGCAGCGCGGCGGGATCGTACATATCGTTATAGGGCGCAGGCGCCACCAGCGGAGGGTGCGGACGGATATAGGTCAGATGCGCGAACCAGCTTTGATCGCCATAGGCGGGCATGGTGGCCAGAAACCGGTCGGTTAGAAAGGCAGTGTCGCTGTCTTCGGCCTGGTAGGGGGCCGGATCGTTGAGGCGGGGCGCGCCGCCAGTGGGCGAAATCGTTTTGTAGAGATCCCAGTAGTCCTCAAAGGTGTAGCCTTTGTTCATCAGGTGGGAGCGCCACGGGTAGGACATTTCGAGCCGCATCTCCAACATCTCGTGGAAATCGGCCATGTGGTATTCATAGGTCTGTACCGCCGGGTCGTTCGGGTGATGCACCCGAGGATCGCGGGAGGTGTCGGTATAGCCGAACAGCATCGGCAGATAGCCTGCCTTGCGCATTTCTCCGGCCAGCGTCGGCGCATCATGGCGCAGCGGCGTGCCATTGCGGACCGAGCGGTGGTTCATCGCGTATTGCCCGGTCAGGATCGAGGCACGCGAAGGGCCGCAGGGGTTCACCACCGTGTAATTGCGCTCGAAGGTGACGGCGGTTTCCATGAAGGCGCGCAGGTTCGGCAGTTCCACATGATCGGCCAGGGCGCCGGTCAGGCAATCAGCCCGCAGCTGGTCGATGAGGATGAACAGAACATTCTTCCGGGGGTGATCCGGTTGGGCCATGGCGCGTCTCTTCTCAGGCTGTCTTTTGTCAGATAATCCCGCCCTTCGGGGTTTGGAAAGCCTTTTCTGCACCACACAATTTTGTGATTATTGACCGGTATTTGTGGATTTGTGTGGATTTAGCTTGTAGTTTTGGCCATTTTGAGGTCTAAAACGCGCTCCATCTTGGGTATTGAGGCCGACCAGCATGCCGACTGCTCCGACTTTATCACGCCGCGAAGCCGAACTGATGGACGCCCTGCGCCATCTGGGCGGATCGGGGCGTAACGCTGAACTGGCGCGGGTGCTGGATGTGTCGGAAGAAACCGTGCGTCGCACGATCAAGACGCTGGCCAAGGCGGGGTTGATCGGACGGGTGCATGGCGGGGCGCATCTGACAGGCGCGCAGGCAGGCGCCAGTTTTTTTCGCCGCATCGGTGAAAATCCGGAGGAAAAGCTCCGCATCGCCGAGGCCGCGGCTGCGGAGATCGGTGATGGCATGACGGTGTTTCTGGATGTCGGATCCACCACTGCCTTCGTGGCGGAGGCGTTGCGGCAGAAGGTGGGGCTGACCGTGGTGACCAATTCCATCGGCGTGGCGCAGGTCCTGTCGAACCACAATGGCAACCGGGTGCATGTTCTGGGCGGCGAAATGCAGGGCGATGAACGGGGCACCTTCGGACCGGTGACAGAGCAGCAGGCCGGTCGGTTCGCGTTTGATGTGGCGGTTCTGTCGGCGGATGCGCTATCGGCAAAACACGGAGTTCTGTACCAGAACGCCCCCGAGGCACGGCTGGTTCAGGTGGCCGCAGAGGGTGCTGAGCGGGTGATCGTGGTGCTGGCGCATCCCAAATTCGGCAAGACGGCCCCCCATCGCGGCCCTGCGCCGGAGGAACTGGACCTTCTCGTGACCGACCTGCCGCCGGGGAAGAAACTGACAAAGGCGCTGGCGGACTGGGGGATCAGCGCCGTCATCGCTGAGCAGGCAGATAATGAAAAAGAAGACTGAGGTACGAAGACAGACATGGCGATACTGACCTTTCTGATCAGCCTGGCCGGGGCGACGATGCTGCTGTTGTTTGCCGTGCGCATGGTGCGCACCGGCATCGAGCGCAGCTATGGCGCTTCTTTTCAGCGGCTGCTGACCGGCGCCGACAGTCAGGTGCAGGCCGGGCTGTCCGGGATCGGTTTGGCGCTGGTGCTGCAAAGCTCGGCTGCGGTGGCGCTCCTCGTGACGGGATTTGCCGCCAGTGGTTATCTCGCCTTTCCGGCGGGTCTGGCCATCGTGTTGGGCGGCGATCTCGGTTCGGCGCTGATCATTCAGATCCTGTCGTTCCGGCTGGATTGGCTGGTGCCGGTGCTGCTGGCCATCGGTGGCTACCTGTTCGTGAAGACTGAAGCCAAGAAACCCCGCCAGTTGGGGCGGATCCTGCTGGGGGTTGCCTTTATCTTGATCTCTCTGCGTTTCCTGCGCGAGGCGATGGATCCGATCCGCGATAGCGCCTTTCTGCCTGCCATCGCGGGCTATCTGGCGCGCGATTACATCACTGCCTTCCTTGTGGGCGGGGCGCTGGCCTTTGTGATGCATTCCTCGGTCGCAGCCATCCTGATGTGCGTCACGCTGGTGCAGATCGGAGCGCTGCCCTTTGCTGCCGGTCTGTCGCTGGTGCTGGGGGCGAATTTCGGCTCGGCCTTCATTCCGATCTGGCTGAGCCGGGGCATGGCGATCAAGGCCCGGCGGATCCCCTTTGCCAATCTCGGGCTGCGCGGCAGCTGGGCGGTGATCTGCCTTGTGGCCGCCAACGAAGCCCTGCGCGAGGGGCTGTTGGGCGATCTGCAGGGCGGGCAGACGCTGGTATATGCGCATCTCGCCTTCAACGCATCACTCCTCTGCGTGGCCTTGCCGCTGTGCCGTCCCATGCAGGGCTTGATGATCCGGCTGCTGCCCGAACCTGCCGCGCCCGAGGACGTGGTGCCGGGCCGTCCGGTCAGCGCCTTGGTGCCGGGCGATTATGCTTCCCCGGCACAGGCGGTGGCCGACCTCAAGCGCGAGTTGCTGCGCATGTCTGGCCTGATCGAGGCGATGTTCCGCCCGCTGCCCGACCTGTATCGCAGTGGTGACGCTGCGCAGATCAAGGCGGTTCAGGCGCTCGATCATGAGGTCAACGCCTGCCTGTCCGGGATCCGTTCTTATGTGGCGGGCATCCCCGAGGACAGTTTTGACCGGGCCGAGCTGAAAACCGCGCGGGAGATGGTCGAATACGCGATCCGTCTGGAAACAGCCGGGGATGTTGCTGCCGCGCGGCTGGCAGCGCTGGCCGGGGATCTGAACCGTAAGGGCCTACGGTTCTCCAGCGACGGTTGGAGCGAAATCACCCGCATGCATGAAGCCATCATGGCCAATCTGCGGCTGGCCTCGAACGTGCTGATCTCGGACGATCTGGAAAGTGCGCGACTGCTCAACCTGGAAAAAACCGAGGTCAAGCGGATGGAGCGCGACAGCCGCAAACGGCACCTGAAGCGCCTGCAACGCGGAGTGGCGGACAGTTTTGAATCCTCGGACATCCATCTGGAGACGCTGCGGGCGCTGCGGGAGTTCAACAGTCATATCGCGGCGGTGTCCTATCCGGTGCTTTATCGCAACGGGCAGCTGCTGGAGACGCGTCTGATCGAGGACATGACACCGGAACCGGCGGGCTGACCGTGATCGCCGCCGGAAATGCCCTGAATTCCCCTGTCATGAAAGGTGCCCTGCGGCCGTGACCCTATTCGTCGTATCTATCATCCTGTCTGCCGCCATGCTGCACGCGGTCTGGAACGCAATTGTAAAAACCGCCGCCGACCGTACCACAATGCTCGGGCTTGTGGCGTTGGGTCATGTGATCCCCGGCGCGGCGATGGTGGTGCTTCTGCCCTTGCCCGCGCCGGAAAGCATGCCCTACGTGCTGGCCTCCACGCTGATACATTTTGGCTATTTCTACATGCTTGGGCGGGCCTATGCCCATGGTGATCTGAGCGTCGTCTATCCCATCGCCCGGGGCATTGTTCCGGCGCTGGTGGCGCTTTGGGCGATGATCTTTGCTGGGGAGGTGCTGCCGCTGCAGGCCTGGGGCGGTATTGCGCTGATCGCCCTGGGCATCCAGCTCAGCAGCTGGCAGGCGCTGCGCTCGGGTGTCGAAAGCGGCGTGGGGAGGGCGGCGCTTGGCTATGCCGTTGGTACCGGGTTTTGCATTTCTGCCTATTCGCTGACCGATGGTCTGGGGGTTCGCCTGTCTGGCAATACGCTCAGCTACTGGGCCTGGGGCGCCTTTCTGCATCTCTTCGTTGCCGGTTTCATCGGGCTGCGCAAGCGGAACACTCTGGCAGCCCTGCGCCCGCGCACCTGGATCATCGGGATCGGCGGCGGTCTGGTGTCGATGACAGCCTATGGTCTGGTTCTTTATGCCAAGAATTTTGCCCCCCTCGGGGCGGTCTCGGCGCTGCGTGAAACCTCGGTCATCTTTGCCGCGCTGATCGGATTCGTTTTCCTGAAAGAGGGCAACTGGATCCGCCGTCTGGGAGCGGCTGTTCTGATGGCGGGGGGCGTTGCACTGATCGGAACGTCTTTGTGATGGGCATCAAGCCGCGCCGACTGCTCAATCTTCGGGCATGGGCGTTGACGCAACGCCGGGCGGCGCGCAAAGTGTTAGCGGCCACATTTCCAATGCGGCGCATTAAGATCAAGATAAACAGGGGCTTTGGGGCGAATCTGGACCCATTTGGGCGTCGCGCTGCGACATTCTGGCCTTATCAATTTTTGAAACTGTCACTGTCGACTGAGACAGGCCAACCGCAAGCTTTTGTTACTTGAGACAACGAAAATAAAAACACGACCAATAATCCAATAGGGAGTATCCAAACAATGACTGCAAAACACACCGTCACCCGGCGTTCCGTGCTGAAGACAGCAGGCGCAGCCGCGCTGGCCGCACCGCTTTATTCCAAGAGCGCGCTGGCCTCTTCGGGTGAAGTAAACATTCTGATGTGGTCGGATTATCTGCCGCCTTCCTTCCTCGAAGCCTTTGAGGCGGAAACCGGTATCAAGGTGAATTACACCGGTATCGGTTCGAACGAAGAAATCATCAACAAGATGAAGGCGACCAAGGGGCAGGGCTTTGATATCGTCTCGCCCACCAACAACCGCTCGCTGCAGTGGGGCCCGCTGGAGCTGCTGCAACCTTTTGACATGAGCAAGGTGAACATCGACGCGGTGAACCCGGCGATGGCCAAGATCGGCACCGACGCCTGGAACTTTGGCGGCAAGGGCTCGCACTGGCTGCCGCATATCTGGGGCACCGAAGGTATCGCTTACCGTACCGACAAATGGCTGCCTGCGGGCGATGCGCCCTCCTATGGCGATGTCTGGAGCGAAGAGAACGCCGGCAAGACCATGGGCCGCGCGCATTCGATGATGCTGGGCGCCGGTCTGTACATGGAAGCTTCGGGTGAGATGGAGCCGGGTTCTGTCTGGGCCGCCTACGAAGATGAAGAGACCATGCGCAAGGTCTGGGGCCAGATCACCGACTGGTGTGTGGCGCGCAAGGACCGGATCAAACTGATCTGGAATGATGCCGATACCCAGAAGAACGGTCTGCTGAACGAAGGCGTCGTGGTTGGTCAGACCTGGGATGGCCCGCCGCTGGCGCTGAAATCTGCGGGCGAACCGGTGCATTACCAGGCGCCGGTCGAAGGTGCGATGGCATGGGTCGATGGCATGTCGATGCCGGTTGGCGCGCAGAACATCGAACAGATCTATGCCTTCATCGAGTTCGCCTACCGCAAGGAGCCCGCAGGCGTGGCCATCGACAGCCACGGCTACAACTCGCCGGTTCTGGGCGCTGATGCATACTCGGGCGACACCTACAAGAAGAACTTCGCCGAAGCCTATCCCGGCGACAGCCTGGCCAATCTGAACCCCTGGCCGGCCGAGGCGCCCTGGTACGCCGACGTGCGCACCGAGTTCGTCAACAAGTTCAAGAGCGCCTGATCCGCGCCTGATAAAACTGGCCTTCCGGTGCATCCGGGGGGCCAGCCGCGCGCCAGATGGCGCAAGACGCAATGACAATTGAACGGGTGCATCCTGCGCCGACCGGTGGTCTGCCACCGGACCGGAGGGGTGCAATCTGAGGAGAGGCCATATGAGTGCTGGGGTCGGTGTAGATCTTGAGAACCTCTGGATCCGATTTGGGGATTTCGTCGCGGTGCGCGACGCGAATGTGAACATCAACGGGGGCGATTTCTTCTCCTTCCTCGGACCGTCGGGATGCGGCAAGACCACCATTCTGCGGGCGGTCTCGGGCTTCTTGGAGCCCAGCGATGGCCGGGTGCTGATCGGTGGCAAGGACATGAAGGGGATCGGCCCCAACAAACGCCCCACCGCGCTGATCTTTCAGAATCTGGCGCTTTTTCCGCTGATGAAGGTCTGGGAAAACATCACCTTCTCCATGGAGATTAAGGGCGCCTCCGCCCGCGAGCGTCGCAAGCGCGCCGATGAATTATTGGACATGATCGCGCTGCCGGGGCAGGGGGATAAGCTGCCCTCGGAACTGTCCGGCGGTCAGCGCCAGCGGGTCGCCATTGCCCGCGCGCTCTGTGCGGAACCGGACGTGCTGCTGCTCGATGAACCGCTGTCGGCGCTGGACCTGAAACTGCGCCAGCACATGCGCACCGAGCTGCGCGAGATCCAGAAGCGGGTCGGCATCACCTTCATCTACATCACCCACGATCAGGGCGAGGCCCTGACCATGTCCGACAATATCGCGGTGATGCGCGCTGGCGTTATCGACCAGATCGGCGATGGGAAATCGGTTTACAACGACCCCGCCACTGCCTTTGCCGCCTCCTTTGTCGGGGAAAACAATGTCTTTCGCGGCAAGGTGAAACAGGTCTCGGGCGAGACGGCCCTGATCGGCACCAACCGCTCCGGCGATCTGCTGGCCCGCATCTCCACCGCCAATCACGGCAAGATGCAGCCGGGTGACGATGCCATGCTGTTCATCCGCCCCGAAGCCTTTGCCCTCGCGCCTGCGGGCGCCTCTGGCGATCACTTTGTCACCGCCACCGTCACCAACGAGGAATTCGAAGGCAACGTCTTCAACATCTTCATGGAAGGCGACGGCGGCAAGGAGTTGAAGGTCTCCCTGCCCAACCTTGGCCAGTCCTTTGACAGCCACAAGGGCGAGGCAATGACCCTGCAATATGATGTCCAGAACGCCGTGGCTTTGCCTGCTGGCGAACTGGCCACGGAATAGGAGGCGATCGTGATGCCTCGTTTTCTGAGGGAATTCTTCAACCGAAACGGCGTCGGCATGGGGTCTTTGATGCTGGGTCTGGTCCTGTTCTGGACCGTGGGCCTCATCATCCTGCCGCAGCTGTCGATGCTCGACTTCTCGTTCCGGCCCAACCTGCCACCGCCGGAAATCGGCGGACCTAAGGATGTCTATACTGTCGAGAACTACAAATACCTGATCTACGGCCCCGAGGGCGGCAGTCAGGACTATAACGCCGTCGATCTGCGGGTGTTCTACCGGACCCTGATTGCAGCCGTATTCGTGACCCTGTTCAACCTGATCCTGTGCTATCCGATTGCCTATTATTTGGCGCAGACCAAGGGCAACCACATCCGCATCTTTGCGCTGATGCTGATCATTCCCTACTGGATCAATGAGATCCTGCGCGCCTTTGCCCTGCGCATCATCTTTGGCGAAACCGGGGTGCTGAACAACGCTTTGGTGGGGCTGGGAATTTTCGACACACCCTTTGATTTCATTCGCAACGATATCGCGCTCTATGCCGGGCTTGGCTATGCATACATCCTGTTGATGATCTTTCCGATCTACAACGTGATCGAAAGCCTTGACCGCAACCAGATCGAGGCGGCGCGGGACATGGGGGCCAGCTGGCCGATGATCCACCGCCGCGTGGTCATCCCCTATGCCAAACCGGGCATTTCCTCGGGCTGCACCATGGTCTTTATGCTGTCGGCAGGGGCGCTGGCGGCGCCGCAAATCCTGGGTGGCCCATCGTCGCTCTGGTTTACGCAGCTGATCTATCAACAGTTCAATGACAACAGTGACTGGCCACAGGGCGCGGCCTATGCGGTGGTGCTGCTGGTGACCTGTATCCTGCTGGTGTTGGCGATCATGCGCCTGTTCAAGGTCAACATGGGGGATATCGGCAAATGAAGTCCTTCTCCTTGATGCGCGCCAGCCTCTGGATCTATCTGGCGATCTTCTTTGCCTATCTGCTGGGCCCCTTGGTGATCATGTCGGTCACCGCCTTCAACAGCCCCGAATTCCCGCGGGCCACGCCCTGGGAATGCCTGACCTTCGAGTGGTTCTCCGCCCTGTTTCAGGACGAGCGTATCCTCAACGGGATCAAGAATTCGATCCTGGTGGGGGCGGGCACGGTGGTACTGTCGGTGGCGATGGGGCTCGCCGGGGCACTGATGCTGACCCAGATCTGGCCCAAGCTGCGCGCCACATACTACACCATCATCATCGCGCCGATCCTGATCCCTGGCGTTGTCATCGGTATTTCGACGCTGGTGTTCTGGGACCGCATCAACCGCATGGTGGGTCTTGGCGCAGACAGCTTCCTGTCAAACGGGCTGTTCCTGACGGTGATCGGTCAGTCCACCTTTATCGCCAGCTATTGCATGCTGGTGCTGGTGGCGCGGCTGCAACGCTATGACACGGCCCTGACAGAGGCGGCGCTGGACCTTGGCGCCACCCATGCGCAGGCGTTCCGCAAGGTGCTGCTCCCGTTCATGAAACCGGCGATTGCCTCGGCTGCGGTTCTGGCCTATCTCGCCAGTTTCGAGAACTACAACACCACCACCTTCACCTTTGGCGAATATCCGACGCTGACCATCGAACTGGCCCAGAAGGTGCGCTATGGCATTACGCCTGCGATCTCGGCCCTGGCCTTTATCATCGTGGTGCTGACCGTCTTTGCCGCGCTGTTCAACGAGGCGAACATCCGCCGCAAGGAACTGGTGGCCACGGCCCGCAAGGACGCTACGGTGGAAGAGCTGGAAAGCGGCAAGTTCCGCGTTCCGGGCTTCCTCAGCTCGAACTGGGCGGCGGTGGTCCTGGTGGTTCTGGCCTGCGCTACGGTTGTCGTTGTCGGCACCGCCACGGTCTACAGCCCCGCGCAATGTATTGCCGATGTGCAGGAGCAAAAGCGCATCGAGACCGAACTGCGCATCCAGGAACTGCGCCAGCGCCGCGCCGAAGAAGCGGCCCGCAAGGCGGCGGAAGAGGCCGAAACCGCGCCGAAACCTCAGGCAGCGCCCTCTGGCAACAACTCCGGCTTTGGCGGGGTCTTCAGCCCCAACACCCTGACCGGGGATGGCGAGACCGAGGAGGAAGAAAGCAAGGCGCCCGCGGCGGACGACAGCAACAACTCCGGCTTTGGCAATGTCTTTGCTCCGAGCACGCTGAGCGGCGAGGGCAGTGGCGACTGACCTTGGTCTGAAGCGAAAATGAAAAGGCGGCTCTAAGGGGCCGCCTTTTTCTATGGTTGTGCGGAAGGCAGGCATGCCTTGCGGGTGTTGGCAGACATTTGATGGCAGGATAGGGATGCAGCGAAACGGGTGTCACACTGGGAAAGCGCGATATGGCTACGCAGAACGGCGACAACACAAAGCGCCTTGAAAGCCGTTCGCTGGGCGTGGCCATGTGGGGCAACCTGTTCATGGCCGCAGCAGGGTTGGTGGCGGGTGTGCTATCGAACTCCAACGCGATTATGATGGACGGTCTGTTCTCCCTGATCGGATTCGGTTCCGCGCTTCTTGGACGGCGGATCAGCCGCCGCATTGATGCAGGCCCCGACAAGGCGCGCCCCTATGGCTATGCTGCGGACGAGGCGATCTTCTCCACCTTCCGGTCGCTGTCCCTTCTGGGACTGGTCCTGTTCGCCATCACGAATGCGATCAAGAACGTTTACAACTACCTCAGTGGCATGACGCCTGAGCCGCTGAATTTTGCCCCCATGATCATCTACTTTGCAGGGACCGGGCTGGTCTGCGCGATCCTGTGGGGGTTCCATCATTTTACCTGGCGCCGAACGGGGAAGCGCAGCGCGATCCTGCGGCTTGAGGCGAAGGCTGCGATGTTTGACGGGCTGATCACGGCTGCTGCGGGTGCCGGTCTGGGCGCCATCTATCTGTTCCGGGATGGCCCGCTGGCGCCGGTCGCGCCGGTTGGAGACTCAGTGATTGTACTCTTGCTTTGTCTGCTGGCCATCGGTTCCTATGTGCGTGAATTCCGGGGTGGTCTGGGCGAATTGGCCGGCGCGAGCGCGCGGCCGGAGTATGTCGCGAGCGCCCGGCGCAGCCTGCGGTCCGCGATCGCCGAGGATGGCGGCGAATTGCAGGACATGTCGGTGACCAAACTGGGCCGTACGTTTCTGGTGACTGTCTATTACGATCCTCGCCGTCCTATGTCAGCATCAGACATCGACAAGCTGAACCTGCGCATGATCGAGGATGCGCGCAAGACGCTGACGGGGGCGGACGTGCTGCTGTTGATCACCGAACACCCCCGGCGCTGGCCCGATGCTCTGAACCCGTTCTGAAGCCTGTGCTCCCGGTAAAACGGCCCTGCATGTTCGCCGGGATGCCTCTCAGGCTTGTCTTTGTCCGTTTTGCTCAGCCAGTCCGGCTGTGACCCGTCCCGCTGGCCAGCGTCATGGGCGGGCCGGACCAATCGACGTTCTCGGGCAGGCGGTCGGTGATGAAATGATCCATCGCATCGAACCCCGCAACGCGGTGGGCGGCAGAGCGGCTCCATTTCGTATGGTCGGCCACCAGCAGCATCCGCCGCGCGCTGGCGCGGATCGCGTTGCTGACCTCGGCGTCGAAGTGTTTGAAATCGAGGATACCGTATTCGGGATCCAGCGCCCCGGCGCCGATCACGCCGAAATCCGCGACGAACTTCCGGTAGCCTTCCAACGCCTGCGCTCCTACCAGATCGCGGTCCTCAGGGCGCAGCTGCCCGGCTACCACATGCACATCGCAGGAGGGCGCGTTGCACATCAGCCGGGCGACTTCCAGATTGTTGGTGACGATGGTGATGTCGGGGGTCTGGGTCAGCGCCTCGGCGACGTATTGAACCGTGGTGCCAATGCCTAGAAGAACGGTCGAGCCTTCGGGGATCAGCGCCGCCGCCGCATTGGCGATGGCGCGTTTGCGGTCCTCGTTCAGCGTGGCGCGGGCGTGAAAGTTGAGGTTCAGCGGATTGGACGGCGGCGCCACGCCGCCATGCACCCGCCGCGCCAGCCCCTGATCGCACAGATCGTTGATATCGCGGCGGATGGTCTGGGTGGCGACACCGAATTCAGCAGCCAGCTCATTGATGGATTGCTGCCCCGAAGCGCGCAGCTGTTCCATGATCTGACGTTGACGGTCGTTGAGGTCGCTCATCCGGGCTTCCGTTCCTGTTGCCGCCGTCCGAGGTCTTCCACTGTTGGATCAGATCGACGGCGCGATCCAGTCCGGGACAATTCCGCTGCGCTCGATGTAGCCGGTGACATCGTGACCGGCGAACAGCCCGTGCGCTGTGATCAGGGCGGTGTTCCAGCCCTGCGCCTGCGCCCCTAACACATCGGTGTGCAGGGTGTCGCCAACCATGGTGATCCTCTGCGGCGCTATGTCACCAAGCCGGGCCTGCGCTGCGGCATAGACCGACGGGAAAGGCTTGCCATGAAATACCGGCGAAATGCCCAGCTGATCGCGCAGGGCGACGGCGTAGAACCCCGGCTCCAGCGTCAGCCCGGTTTCGCGCGGGGCGACCAGATCCGGGTTTGCCACCACAAGCGGGCGGGGATTGCGCGCCAGGCTGTCGTGCAGCATGCCCTGTTGCGCCTCGGTCCAGTCCGAGGTGCTGAGCAGCAGGAAGGCATCTGCGGCATCGTATGTGTCGGACGTATTCCCCAGCGCCACGGCGGCCACCGGCAGCTCGGAAGCTTCAAACCCGGCTGGCGCCATCACGCCCCAGGTGCCGTCCGGGGCGATGTCGGTCAGGCAGGTCTCGCAGACCTCGCGGCTTGAGATGATCTCCTCCGCGGCAAAGTCAAAGCCGAGGCGGGCAAATTTCTCTTCGGTCTGGGCACGGGTAAAGCTGGCTGCATTGGTCAGAACCAAGAGCGCCTTGCCCGCATCGCGCAGCTGCTGCACGCGTTCGTGCGCGCCGGGGATTGGGCTGTCGCCAACGTTGAGCACCCCATAGGCATCAAAGACGAAGGCGTCGGTCTGATCCATCACCTGGTCAATGCCCGATACCGGCAGCGCCTTTCCCTTGTGATTGCTGACGGGCAGATGGGCGCGGATTTCCTCGTATCTGGCAAAGGCGGCTTCGGGGGTCATGCTGTCGTGGCCTCTGCTGGAAGGAGTTCGTCGCGCAGCCGCACAGCCAGCGCGGGATCATCGGTTATCACCCCGTCCACATCCGCCAACAGACCTTTGCGGATCGCCTCTTCGCCGCGCATGGTCCAGACCATGACCTGCAGGCCAAGGCTCCGGGCCAGCTCCCGATGGGCGGGCGTCAATTCCCAGAACAGCGGGCTCCAGACGGTTGCGCCGGTGTCGGCAAGATGGCGCAGCATCGCCTCTGGATCGGCAGGGGCGCCGTCCAGCCAGGGCGAGCCGTCGTAGAGGTTGCCTGAGGTGTGGATTTCGCGGCTCATCGACAGGTGCGAGCGGCGGAACTGCGGCGCTACGCGTTTAGCCGCCGACAGGATCTGCCAGTCAAACGCATGGATCAGGCAGTAATCCTGGGTTCCCGTGGCGGTGATGACATCGACCGCAGCGCGCACGAAATCCTCGGGCGCGGGTTCTGCGGCGTCTTCGGGGTCGTGCTTCAGCTCGACCAGAACATCGACGGGACGGTCGGCCTTGGCCACCAGATCCAGCACCTCGGACAGGCGCGGCACACGGGCGCCGGGCAGGTCCTGCTGCTGCGGGTGCTTCTTCGCGTACTCCGAACCCGGACGAATACCGCCCACGTCAAAAGCGCAAAGCTCCTCGTAGGTCAGCGCGCCGATGGCCGGGCCTTCCTCTGACAGGAACACACCCGCGCTGTCGCGGGTGGTGTCGGCCAGAAGACGGTGATTGTGGGTGACGACGGGCACGCCGTCGCTGGTCAACAGCACATCCAGCTCGATCCCATCCGCGCCGGAGGCGATGGTATGCGCGAACCCGTCCAGAGAGTTCTCGGGGAGAACATCCGGGGCGCCGCGATGTCCGAATATCTTGGGCAACTGCATGATCCGTCCTCAGGCCAGTCGTTTGCCAGAGGCCAGATCGAACAGGTGTAGCTGATCGGCGCCACAGCCCAGTTCCAGCGTCTCGCCGCTGTCATGCTGCTGCACGCCGGGCAGGCGCACGGCCAGCGGGACCGAGGTGCCGGAGACCTTGCCGTGGACCACGGTATCTGCGCCCAGCTGTTCGACGAAATCGACTTCCAGATGGAACTGCGCTGCGCCCGAGGCATCAAGCGACAGATGCTCGGGGCGGATGCCCATGGCGATCTTGGCGCCTGCCATTGTGGGGATCTCATCGGCAAAGCGGATGTCGCGGCTGCCATCAACCAGCAGGCTGCGGCGATCCTCGGTGACGGTGCCTTCGACCACGTTCATCGCGGGACTGCCGATGAAATCGGCAACAAACCGGCTGGCAGGACGCAGGTAGAGATCCATCGGCGTGCCGATCTGCTCCACCTTGCCCGCGTTCATGATGATGATCCGGTCCGCAAGGCTCATGGCTTCGACTTGATCGTGGGTCACGTAGATGAAGGTGGCGCCAAGGCGCTGGTGCAGGGCCTTCAGCTCGGCGCGCAGCTGGGTGCGCAGCTTGGCATCGAGGTTCGACAGCGGTTCATCGAACAGGAACACCTTGGGATCGCGCACGATGGCGCGGCCCATGGCGACCCGCTGGCGCTGACCACCCGAGAGCTGCGCCGGTTTGCGGTCGAGGTATTCCTCAAGCCGCAGGGTGCGGGCGGCCTCGGCGATGCGTTCGGCGATCTGGTCCTTCGGCAGGCCTTCGTTCTTGAGGCCGTACTCCATGTTGCCGCGCACCGACATATGCGGATAAAGCGCGTAGTTCTGGAACACCATCGCGATGTCACGCTCACCCGGTTCCAGATCGTTCACACGGCGCTCACCGATGCTCAGATCACCGGCGGTGATGCTTTCCAGGCCCGCAATCATCCGCAGGATGGTGGACTTGCCGCAGCCCGACGGGCCGACCAGCACGATGAACTCTCCGTCGGCAATATCCGCGTTCACATCGGATACGGCAGTGACGCCGCCGGGATAGGTCTTGCCCAGGGATTTGATGTTGAGAGTAGCCATTTATTTCTCGCTTTCGACCAGCCCTTTGACAAAGAGCTTTTGCATTAGAACGACGACCAGAACCGGAGGGATCATGGCAAGGACGGCAGTGCCCATGATGTAGTGCCAGACCGGCAGCGACTCGCCCGAGTTGACCATGCGCTGGATGCCCATGACGACGGTGTAGAGGCTTTCGTCGGTGGTGATCAGAAGCGGCCAGAGATACTGGTTCCAGCCGTAGATGAAGAGAATGATAAAGAGCGCCGCGATATTGGTGCGCGACAGCGGCAGCAGGATGTCCTTGAAGAAACGGATCGGACCTGCGCGGTCGATGCGGGCGGCTTCTACCAGCTCATCCGGGATGGTCAGGAAGAACTGGCGGAACAGGAAGGTGGCCGTGGCCGATGCAATCAGCGGGACGGTTAGACCTGCATAGGTGTTCAGAAGACCCATCTTCACCACCACATCGAATGTGGGCAGGATCCGCACTTCGACGGGCAGCATCAGGGTGACGAAGATCATCCAGAAAAAGCCCATGCGGAAGGGGAAGCGGAAATAGACGATGGCATAGGCTGACAGGATCGAGATGAAGATCTTACCGAAGGTGATGACCAGCGCCATGATCAGGCTGTTGAACATCATCATGCCGATCGGCACACCGCCGGCCTCGGGCAAGCCACCGGCCAGAAGCTGGGAATAGTTTTCCCAGGCCTGATCTCCGAACCACAGCGGGATCGGCGATTGCGACAGTGCGCCGGGACCGTGGGTCGAGGCGACCAGCGCCATCCAGACCGGAAAGCACAGGAACAGGACGCCGGCGATCAGGATGGCATGGGTAAAGAACGTCAGAATGGGGCGATTTTCGACCATCAGTATTGCACCTTGCGCTCGACGTAACGGAATTGGATGAAGGTCATCAGGATCACCATGCCCATCAGGATCACCGACTGAGCAGCCGAGGAGCCGTAGTCTTGACCAATAAAGCCAGTGTTGTAGACGCGGAACACCAGGATCGAGGTGGCGTCTGCAGGGCCACCTTCGGTGGTGGCGTGGATCAGGGCGAAGGTGTCAAAGAAGGCATAGACGAGGTTGACGACCAGCAGGAAGAAGGTGGTGGGCGTCAAAAGCGGGAAGGTGATCGACCAGAAGCGGCGCACCGGCCCGGCCCGGTCGATGGCGGCTGCCTCGATCAGGGACTTGGGAATGCTTTGCAGCCCGGCAAGGAAGAACAGGAAGTTGTAGCTGACCTGTTTCCAGGCGGCGGCCACCACGACGAGCAACAGGGCCTGATCACCGTTCACATAGTGGTTCCATTCGATCCCGATCCCTTTCAGCCAGTAGGCAACGATGCCAAGCGAGGGGTTCATCAGGAAGTACCAGATCACACCGGCAAGGGCGGGCGCGACAGCGTAGGGCCAGATCAGCAGGGTCCGGTATCCGGTCGCGGCCTTGATCACCCGGTTGGCGGCAACCGCCAGGATCAGCGAGATGGCCATGGCGAGGAAGGCAACCGAGAAACCGAACAGCAGCGTCGTGCGGAAGGACTTCAGGTAGCCGGGATCGCTGAACAGTTCGTAATAGTTGTCCAGCCAGACCCATTCACGGGAAAACCCAAAGGCGTCTTCGATGAAGAACGAACTTTCAAGCGCCTGATAGGAGGGCCAAAAGAAGAAGGCGATGGTGATCGCGATTTGCGGCAGTACCAGCAGGTATGGCAGCAACCGGGAGCGGAAGACGACACGCTTTTGCACGGGCAGGAACCTTTGGGGTGGTCTTTTTCAAAAAGGGGAGGCCCCGCCAGGGACCTCCCTATAGCCAACATGTGGGGATGATCAGTCGTTGGCTTTTTCAAACTTGCGCAGCAGGGCATTGCCGCGCTCTACAGCTTCGTCCAGGGCGGTCTTGGCGTCTTTGTCGCCTGCCCATACGGCTTCCAGCTCTTCGTTGATGATGTCACGCACCTGCACGAAGTTACCGAAACGGACGCCTTTGGAGGCCGGTGTCGGTGCGTTCAGGGACAACTGCTTGATCGCGGTGTCGGTCAGCGGATCGGATTCATAGAAACCCTGTTCCTTGGACAGATCGTAGGCCGCGGTGGTGATCGGAACATAACCGGTGTTCTGGTGCCAGTAGGCCTGCTGCTCGGGGGCAGAAACGAACTGGAAGAAGTCGGCGACACAGCTGTATTCCGCCTGCTCGTGACCGTTCAGAACCCACAGGGTCGCACCGCCGATGATCGAGTTCTGCGGCTTGTCCGCCACTGCGGTGTCAACCGGCAGCATGGTCTGGCCGAATTCGAAATCGGTGATGTCTTTCTTGAAGCCACCGTAATAGGCCGAGGAGTTGATCCACAGCGCGGTTTCGCCGTTCACGAACTGACCACGGCTGTCACCGCGACGGCCGCCGTATGCGAACAGGCCTTCTTTGCCCATGTCGGCGATACGCTGGATGTGGTTCACAACCGCGTCGTTGTTGAAGCTGAACTCGGTTTTCAACGAGGCAAAGCCGTTTTCCTCGGTGCCCATGGGCAGGTTGTGCCATGCCGAGTAGTTTTCGATGTTCGACCAGGACTGCCAGCCAAAGGAGAAGGGCTTTTCAACGCCGTTTGCCTTCAGGGCGCGGGCGGCTTCTTCGACTTCGTCCCAGGTGGTGGGAACGTCAACACCGGCAGCGTCCAGCGCGGTCTTGTTGTACCACAGAACCGGGGTAGAGGAGTTAAACGGCAGCGACAGCAGGTTGTTGTCGGTGTCGGTGTAGTAGGAGATCACGGCAGGCAGGTAGGCAGAGGGATCAAAATCGACGCCTGCGTCTTCCATCAGCTTGTAGACCGGGTAGATCGCGCCCTTGTCACCGGCGGCCATCATGGTGGCGGTGCCAACTTCGAAGACCTGCACAACGTGGGGCTGCTCGCCTGCGCGGAAAGCAGCAATAGCGGCGGTCATGTTCTCTGTGTAGTTGCCTTTGTAGACAGCGTTGATGTGGCAGCTGTCAGAACCGGCGTTGTATTCGGATGCGAATTTGTCGACGATTTCGCCCAGCTGACCGCCCATGGCGTGCCAGAACTGCACTTCGGCCTTCTCGGCGAATGCGGTGGTGCCGACCATGGCAAATGCAGTGGTCGCCGAAAGAATGGATTTGAGTTTCATGTTCATCTCCTGAGGCCACGGCAGATCAGTCCTGTCCGCAGCAATTCCCCGTTATTGATTCCGTATGAGTTCAATCACTCACATGAGGCGCATTATTCTGTCTTTGTAACGCTCATATGAATTCACTTTGCGTTCAGGTGAACATTTCGTCAAGACAGACATAGTCTGCCCAATTAATAATCTTTTACTGCCAACCGGCTTTGCGGCAGCGGTATATGATTGAAGTTTTTAGAATTTTATGTACCAAAATCTGCGGCTGAGGCAGGGCTGACGATGTCGTGAGCAGGCCCGGGAGCCGTTATTTTCTGTTGAAAAGCGCCATCTGAGATCGTCAAAAAGGATAACACCCCGGCGCCGTTGGGGCGGCCGGGTTGCGTTGCAAAAGATCTGATTCTGCCCGACAACCCCGCAAGATTGGGGCGCATATCCGGGCCATCTTCCGTGGCGTCAGGAAGCCTTGAAGGCGTCCTGGTACTGCTCTCTCAGGATGTTTTTCTGCACCTTGCCCATGGTATTTCGGGGCAACTCATCCAGCACCACCAGTTTGCGCGGGTGTTTGAACCGGGCCAGAACGTCACGCACCGCGTCCATGATCGCATCCGTGTCGGGGGTTTCGCCCGGCGCCGGAACCAGAACGCCCAGCACGGTTTCGCCGAAATCCGGGTGCGGTACGCCGATCACCGCGCTTTCCAGCACGCCGGGCTGTTCATCCAGCACCAGTTCGATTTCCTTGGGGTAGATGTTGTATCCGCCCGAGATGATCAGGTCCTTGTTGCGGCCGACGATATGGACATAGCCATCCGCGTCCACCATCCCGAGATCCCCGGTGATGAAGAACCCATCGCTGCGCAATTCGGCTGCTGTCTTCTCTGGCATTTGCCAGTAGCCCTTGAAGACGTTGGGACCGCGCACCTCGATTTGGCCGACCTCGCCTGCGGGCAGGGTGTCGCCCGACGCCGGATCGGTGATCTTCAGCTCCACCCCCGGCAGTGGGAAGCCGACGGTGCCCGCGCGGCGCTCGCCCTCGTAAGGGTTGGAGGTGTTCATGTTGGTTTCAGTCATGCCATAGCGTTCAAGAATACGGTGGCCGGTGCGTTCTTCGAATTGCACGTGGGTCTCCGCCAGCAAGGGCGCGGAGCCGGACACGAACAGCCGCATATGCCGGGTCAGATCTCCGGTGAACCGCGCATCTCCCAGAAGCCGGGTATAGAAGGTCGGCACCCCCATCATCGTGGTCGCGCGCGGCAGGTTCTCGATCACCGCATCAAGGTCGAATTTCGGCAGGAAGATCATCGCACCGCCCGCCAGCAGCGTCACATTGCTGGCGACAAACAGCCCGTGGGTATGAAAGATCGGCAGCGCGTGCAGCAGCACATCATCCGGGGTGAACCGCCACTCGGCCGCCAGCGTTTCCGCGTTCGACAACAGGTTGTTCTGCGTCAGCATCGCCCCTTTGGAACGCCCCGTGGTGCCAGAGGTATAAAGGAAGGCCGCCAGATCCTCGCCTTCCCTGTCGACCGTGTCGTAGGAAGTCGGCATCGCCGCCGCCTGGTCCATCAGGGTGCCAGAGCCATCTGCGTTCAGTGTCTCCAGCGCCGCGCCGAGAGGTTTGGTGATGGGGGCGACGGTCGCTTCCTTCCCGGTATCGCAGACCACGACCGAGGCGCCGCTGTTTTCGATGAAATAGGACAGCTCATCCGCCGTATAAGCCGTGTTGAGCGGCAGGAACACCAGACCGGCCTGCGCACAGGCCGCATATAGGGCCAGCGCCTCCGGGGATTTTTCCACCTGAACGGCAACGCGGTCGCCGGGTTGCAGCCCTTTGCCGGTCAGGACATGGGCGATCTGCGCGGCCATCTCAAGAAATGCCTGATGGCTGACCACCTGCCCGTCGGGCAAATACAGAAACGGGGTGGATTTTCCGGCATGGGCACCAAACAGCCCGTCATAAAGAGGATTTGCCATGGGCTAACTTTCTTCTGTTTTTTGCAGCTTTGATGCGGCGGCGAGGGCGCGCACCTCTGCCGTTGCGGCCACCTTTTGGGTGGTGGCGAATTGTTCGTGGTTCTGGGCAACTTTCTTCAGGTCATACAGGTAGTTGACCATCGCGCCGCCGGACTGGGCACGCCCCTTGTCCGAGGTATCCGCATCGGCGTGCACCGCATGGACAATGGCGCCGTTGCCCAGATGAAACCGTGCGACGGGATCAAAGGGCAGGCCACCGCGACCCTTGGCGTTGAGCAGATAATGGGCCGCGTCCGATTTCATCCGGTCCGGGTCGGAGGGAGCCCAATCCAGACCCTCCTGCCCGATCCAGCCCGCAAGCCCCGGAATGGGGGAGAGGGTAACAAAGGTTTTAAGCCCTGCCAGTTCAGCTGCCAGATCAGCGGCCACCTGTTTGATCAGCGAATTGCCAAAGGAAATACTGGCCAGGCCCGACTGGCAGTTGGAGATCGAGTAGAAGACCGCCGTGTCGGCCTCATCTGCGGTCATGGGGGTGCGATCCTCGGCCAAAAGCGCCTGAATCGATCCCGGTGTGCCCTTGGTCAGCGCCACTTCGACAAAGATTAGCGGCTCATCCGGCATCGCGGGGTGGAAAAAGGCGAAACAGCGCCGGTCCGCCGGTTGCAGCCTGCGGCGCAGATCATCCCAGCTGTGAATGGCGTGCACGGCTTCATAGGCGATGATCTTTTCCAGGATATTTGCCGGGCTTTGCCAGTTGATCGGGCGCAGCACCAGAAAGCCCCGGTTGAACCAGGAGGCAAAGAGATGCCGGAAATCCTGATCCAGTGCTTCAAGTTCGGGAATGCCCCGCCCAAGGCGCAACAGATCCGCGCGCATCCGCACCAGCGCACCGGTGGCACCCGGCACCCGGTTCAGGCGGCGGATCAACTCCTGCCGCCTGGGTTCGACGGCCGCCATGAAGGCGCGGTAGGTCGCCTTTGACGGGCTTTGCTCATAGGCATCCAACCCGCTGCGCACCGCCTCGGGGTCGATGTTCAGCTTGGTGGCGATATGGGTGAAGAACGCCAGTTTGTCCGCGTCCTCCAGTTGCTCGAATCCCGAAATCACCTCGCGCGCCAGCATCAGCTCAGACGTCTCGCCTGCCGATCCAACCAGATCCTCGGCCAGTTCGGCGATGGGCCGGTTGTCATGTCCTGCCGCGCCCGACCAGCGGTAGCGGCGTTCAAAGACGGTGGAAAGAAGATCTGCGAGAAGGGTCACATTGCACCTCCCATCACAAGGTTGGGCAGCCAGGTCGCCAGACCCGGGAACAGACACAGAAGCACGATGGCCAGCACCATGCAGGCCACGAAGGGCAGCGAGCCGGTCAGGATGGTCTTCAGCGAAATATCCGGCGCAATGCCGTTGATGACATAAAGGTTCAGACCCACCGGCGGAGAGATCAGCCCGATCTCCATATTGATGGTCAGAACCACGGCAAACCAGATCGGATCGAAACCGGCGGTGGTGATGATCGGCAACAGGATCGGCGCCGCCATCAGGATCACCGCGACGGGCGGCAGGAAGAAACCCGCGATCAGCAGGAAGACGTTGACCGCCCCCATCAGCACCCAGCGGTTCACATCCAGCGTACCGATCCATTCGGCAATCGACTGGGTGATGAAGAGCGAGCTGAGCATGTAGGAAAACACACCGGCGGCCGCGATGATGAAGAGGATCATCACCGATTCCTTGGTGCTGTCGCGCAGCACCACCCACAGATCGCGCGGGTTCCACAGCTTGTAGATCACCATCGCGATCAGCAGGCACAGAAGTGCTCCGACGGCAGCGGTTTCCGAAGGCGTCGCGATACCGCCGTACATGGCGTAAAGAACCCCAAGGATGATCAGCAGGAACGGCACCACGCGAGGCAGGATCTCGAACCGTTCGGCCCAGGTATAGCTGCCCGAGCCAAGACGCTCGGTGTCGCCCGAGCGCCAGGTCGAATAGAGCGACCAGGCCATGAACAGACCCACCAGCATGAGACCGGGAATGACACCGGCCAGGAACAGCCGCCCGATAGAGGTTTCGGTGGCAATGCCATAGACGATCATGGTGACCGAGGGCGGGATCAGGATGCCAAGAGTGCCACCGGCGGCGATGGAGCCAGCCGCTACGCCTTCGGGGTAGCCGCGTTTGCGCATCTCGGGGATGCCCATCTTGCCGATGGCGGCGCAGGTTGCCGGCGAGGATCCCGACATGGCAGCAAACAGTGCGCAGGCGCCAAGGTTCGAAATCACTAGCCCGCCGGGCACACGGGTCAGCCAGCGTTCCAGCGCCTCATAAAGATCCGCTCCGGCCCGGGTCGAGGCGATGGAGGACCCCATGATGATGAACATCGGGATCGACAGCAGGGCGAAATTATCCAGTTTCCCGAACAGGATTTCCGGCATCAGCTCAAGGCTGCGCATCCCGTCGAAGATCATCAGGAAACCGGCCGAAACGATCAGCAGCCCCAGGGCGACCGAGACGCCGGAAAACAGCACGAGGATGGTGGAAAGGGCAACAATGCCCCCAAGAACAAGTGGGTCCATAGGTCAGAGATCCAGGCCAAAGGGTTTGTCGGCGCCGGTCAGAAGCGCCACGAAGTCAGCAATCAGTTGCAGCAGAAACAGCGCAAACCCGACGGGAATGGCCAGATAGGGGATCCACAGGCGCACGCCCCATACGGTGTCCGAGCGCCAGCCGCGATCCCAGGCGAAATGCCAGTACTCGAACCCGTACCACAGCATTATCGCCATGATGCTGATCGACAGGAGTGAGGTCAGAACCGCCAGTCCAAACCGCGCGCGCGGCGGCAACGAAATCGGGATCAGATCGACATTCACATGGCCGCGCAGCCGCTGCACATAGGGCAGGCCGATTAGGGTTGCCGAGATGACCAGATAGATCACCGCCTCGGTCTGCCAGACGGTGGATCCGTTCAGCACAAACCGGATCACGATCATCTGGCAGGTAATCGCAACCGCTGCCATGATCATGGCAGCCGCGCACCAGCCGGCAAGTGTAGACAGGCCCGCAACGGCCCGCAGGAACGGATTGTTCCCGGTTTTTGCGATCGTGGCCGCGCTTTGTCCTGCCATTCCCGCCTCCTGAAGTTCTGAGATATTCAAAAAAAGGCGGGGCAGCTTCAGGCCACCCCGCCGGGTGTTATCACTCGACTGCGAGCGCCAAATCGAGAAGCGCCTGACCGTCCGAAACCTCATCCACGAATTTCTTGTAGGAGGTTTCCATGGCCAGCTTGCGCCATGCGTCGAAGTCATCGGCGCTCATCTGGGCGATTTCCACACCGGCGTCGGCAAAGACCTTGGCCGAGGCGGCGTCCTGTTTCTTGGCTTCTTCCAGGTAGTAGGCTTCGGCCTTTTCGGCAGCGGCCAGCAGCGCGTTTTGCTGTGCTGCGCTCAGCCCCTCAAAGGTGCTCTTGTTCATCAACAGAGGCTGATACATGAACCACAGGGCTACGTCGCCCGCCGGGGTGTAGCAGCTGACCTGTTCGTAGATCCGGTAGGACACGAAGGACGATGACGAGGTATTAGCGGCCTGCAGAACGCCGGTTTGCATGGCGTTGTAGATTTCCGAAGATGCCATCGAGGCGATGGAGGCACCGGCGCCCGCCAACATCTGTTCGAAGGCTTTGCCGGCCGCGCGGGTCTGCAGTCCTTCGATGTCGGAGGGTTTGGTGATGCACTTGTCCTTGCCTGCGAAACCGCCGGCCAGATAGCCGTGCACCAGCACCATCACGTCGTCGTCGGCCATCTTGGCCTCAAGCGCTTCCATGAAGGGCGAGTTGCTGAGCCGCGCGGCGTGGTCGTGGTTCTTCACCAGGCCGGGCATCAGCGTCAGGTTATAGGCGGGCTGCTGGCCGCCAGCATAGCTGAGCGGTAGAACGGTCATGTCCAGCTGGCCGCGGCTGAGCGGTTTATACTGCTCGCGCGGTTTGAACAGCGATTTGGAGCCGAAGATCTTGATGTCCAGATCGACATCGGCGGCGGCCACCTCATCGGCGACGATCTGCGCGACCTTGTGACGGATGTCCTTGTTCGACCACTGGTGCGACAGGCGCAGTTCGGTGGCATTGGCCAGCGCGGCCGACGACAAGAGCGCCGCGGCAGCGACCGCAGCTTTCAGCATGGTTTTCATTTTTTCCTCCCAGAAATTCCAGCCTTTGATGGCTGGAGATGCCCGAACGTAAACATCAGGTGTTTTTCAAGTCAATATTTTTGTATACAAGAATAGTCATGTTGAATTTTCAAAACCGGAGTGCTACTGAAAATACATGGGGCAACGTCGTGCAGATAGTATCGCTGAAGAGCTGGAAGAGCTGATCTTTGACGGCACTTTTGCGGATGGCGACCGCTTGGACGAGGTGCGCCTGGCCGAACAGTTCGGCGTTTCACGCACGCCGCTTCGTGAGGCATTTCAGCGGCTTGCGCTCTCTGGTCTGGTACAGCTGATCCCGCGACGCGGCGCCTTTGTACGTCAGCCCGGCCCGGTCGAACTGATGGAAATGTTCGAAGTCATGGCCGAGCTGGAAGCGGTCTGCGGACGGCTGGCAGCCAAGCGGATTTCGGATCAGGCGCTGGATGAGCTGAACGATGCCAATGCCAAATGCCAGGCAGCGGTCGATGCACAGGATTCGGATGCCTATTACGTGGAGAACGAGCGTTTCCACCGCATCCTCTACCGCGAATCCGGCAATGGGTTTCTGGAGCAGGAAGCCTGCAAATTGCACAAACGCCTGAAGCCCTTTCGCCGCCAGCAGCTGCGGTTTCGCGGGCGTCTGGCGCAGTCCATGGATGAACACAAGGCCGTGGTGCAGGCGCTGGTCCGAGGCGACGGCGAAGCCGCTGCCGACGCCCTGCGCGATCACGTCGCGGTGCAGGGCGAGAAGTTCCACACTCTGATGGCCAGCCTCAAAAGCGCCGCAGAATAAAGCCGCCGCAGCAGGTTCAATCGCGGTGGTGCAGGATGCGCCCGATGGTGTTCATCAGCAGTTGCGCCGCCAAAATGGATGTGCAGCCGGTGGTATCGTAATCCGGCGCCACCTCCACCAGATCAAGCCCGACGATATCGCCCCGCTGCGCCAGCGCGTCGATGATCTCCAACACCTCGTAATAGAGAAACCCGCCGTGGCTGGGAGTGCCGGTGCCCGGTGCGATTGAGGGGTCGAAGGCGTCGATATCTACCGTCAGATAATACCGCTCACCTTGCGGGATCCGATTGATCAGTGCCTCGGTGCCCATTTTGCGTACATGGCGGACCGACTGGATGTCCGACCCCATTGAGCGGGCGGCATCATAGCCGTCCTTGGCGGTGGAGGAGACGTTGCGGATGCCTATCTGGGTCAGCCCGGTGACATAGGGTTTTTCAGCGGCGCGGCGCATCGGGTTGCCATGGCCATAGCGGACCCCGTGACGCTCATCGACGAAATCGAGATGCGCATCGATCTGCACCACGTGGATCGGCTCCTGATCGTCAAAGGCATTGATGCAGGGGATATTGACCGAATGATCGCCGCCCAGCACCACCGGCAGGGCACCGGCCTTCAGGATCTTACGCACGCCGTATTCGATATTGGCGTGGCTCTGCAGGGTATCGGTATGGATGATATCCGCATCGCCAATGTCTACGATGGTCACCTTGGCCGGGTCCAGATAGGTGACGTCATCCTCGAAATCATAGGCGCCCGCATGGCCAAAGCTGAACAGGGTCGAGGCCTCGCGGATGGCGCGCGGCCCCATGCGTGCGCCCGACCGCCACTGGGCACCGAAATCGAACGGCGCCCCCAGAACGGCCGCATCCGCATCGATGGCGTCCCAGTCCTCCACGTAAGGATATTTGCCAAAGGTGCAGATGCCGACGAAAGGCAGGTTCAGCCGCCCGCTGTCATATCCGTGTTTGCTCATTCTGCGCTCCCCATTGTTGTTGCCGACAGTAAGGGGAAGCGCTGCGCCGGGGTCAAGCGGTGGGTTGCACCGCGTCCGGGTGGGCGGCAGCAAAGGCTGGATGCTGGGCGCAGGCTTCCTCGACCGCCAGAAGGCGTGGCATGTCCGAGATATCCGCTTCCCAGCGGCGGGCATTGTAGACCTGCGGCATCAGGCAGATATCAGCCAAACCCGGCGCATCACCCGTGCAATAGGGGGCCTGTTCAAACCCCGCCAGCAGCGCCTCGAACGCCTGCAGACCGGGGCGGATGAAATGCTGCATCCAGGCCTTGGGCATATCCTCGCGCCCACCGCTCAGCTGGGTTGCATGGCGGGCAACGGCGAGGTTGCAGACCGGGTGCAGATCGACGGCGATGGATTGCGCCAGCGCCTGCGCCTGTGCCCGCTTGGCAGGCTCTTTCGGCAGCAGGTTCAACGCGCGGGTCTGGTCCAGGTAGTCGAGGATCGCCAAGGATTGCGTCAGTCGCAGCCCGTCGATCTCCAGCACCGGCACAAAGCCCTGCGGGTTGCGCGCCAGATGTTCGGGGCTGCGTTGCTCTCCCTTTACCAGATCGACGGGGATGGACTGGTATTCGATCCCGGCAAGGTTCAGCGCGATGCGCAGCCGGTAGCTGGCCGACGACCGCCAGTAATCAAAAAGCACCACATCCGTCATCAGTCTCTCCCTCTTGTGCCTGCCTGATATGAAACCGCACCCGGGATCCCCGGATGCGGTGGCTGTCAGGTCGTCCGTTGTTCAGACGTTACTCAGTTCCTTGGCGTGCAGCCAGTCTGCGTGTTTGGGGGCCTTCTTGGTCTTGGACCATTCCTCCAGCATCTCCCATTTCACCGCGTCCAGTTTTTCCAGCAGCGCCTCTTCCTTGGGATCTGGGCAGGCCAGTTCCACCCGGTGGCCGTTCGGGTCGAAGAAATAGATCGAGTGGAAGATCGAATGATCCGTCACACCCAGCACCTCGACGCCGTTCGCCTCAAGATGGTCCTTGAATTCGATCAGCGTGTCGCGGTCCTTCACCTTGAAGGCGATGTGCTGCACCCATTCCGGGGTGTTGGGGTCACGGCCCATTTCCGGCTTGGTCGGCAATTCGAAAAAGGCCAGGACATTGCCGTCGCCCGCATCCATGAAGACATGCATGTAAGGGTCGGGTTCATGTGTGGACGGGACGTGATCCTCGGCAATGGCCAGGACAAAGTCCATCTTCAGCATCTTGTTGTACCACTCCACCGTTTCCTTGGCGTCCTTGCACCGATAGGCGACGTGGTGGATTTTCTCGATTTTCACTTGCTCTCCTCCGAAGGCTGAAGCGCGGCGGCAGCCAGCGCCTGTTTCAGGATCGCGCGTTTCCCAATGTGGTTGGACAGGACCAGCACCAGCCGCGCATTGAGCGCGTCGCTGTCGGCCTTGGAAAGGCCTTCGTGTGCGGCCAGAAGATCGGCGTAGAAATCGTCTGCGCCGTCGATGTTCGGGGTCAGGATCAGTTGGTCGGACATCCGTGTTACTCCTTGCCCACGGCGCGGCGGATGGCGGCGCGGAACTGGTTGTCGTCATAGGAGGGGCGGCGGGCGGCCACGTGCTGATCCGGGCGGATCAGGTAAACGCCGCTGGCATTGTCGCCGAGGTAACGTTCCTTCAGGGCCTGGGTGCGGTCGTCCTTGACCGACAGCGCCAGCCGGGTGACTTCGATGCCGTCTTCCTCGATCATATCGGGGGCCTCGGCGTCGATGGTCAGCAGAGTGAACTTGTCCGCCAGTTTCGGGAGCAGGAACTCATCGCCAAGGGGCGCATCGGGGCAGGGCGATCCGGGGCGGGTGCGCTCTGGCCCATCTGGCAGGGCATCGGCGGAATTCAGGTGAGATCCGTCATAGGTGCAAGGCACCGACAGGCGGCCGGAGTTCACCAGCGGGCGGGCAAATTCGTGATGTTCGCTGAGGTCCAGAACCGCATCGCGCAGCACGCGGGACATTTCCGATTTCGGGGTAATGAAATCGGTGGAGCGGCTGGAGTTCAGGATATTCTCGTCGGCGCCATAGACCCGTTCCTGATCATAGCTGTCGAGCAGGCTTTCGGGGGCCTTGCCCTCCATCACCAGTTTCAGCTTCCAGCACAGGTTATCGGTGTCCTGCAGGCCCGAGTTGGCACCGCGCGCCCCAAAGGGAGAGACCTGATGGGCCGCATCGCCCGCAAACAACACGCGGCCATGGCGGAAGTTTTCCATGCGGCGGCACTGGAAGGTGTAGATCGACACCCATTCCAGTTCGAATTTCACATCCTCGCCCAGCATTTCCTTGAGGCGGGGAATGACGTTCTCGGGGCGTTTCTCGCGCTCCTTGTCGATGTCCCAGCCCAGCTGCAGGTCGATGCGCCAGACGCCATCAGGCTGTTTGTGCAACAGCGCCGACTGGCCTTTGTTGAAGGGCGGATCGAACCAGAACCAGCGTTCGGTGGGGAAGTCGGCCTCCATCACCACATCGGCGATAAGGAAGTTGTCCTCGAACACGCGGCCCACGAAATCGAGCCCCAGCATCTGCCGGGTCGGAGAGCCGGCGCCATCGCAGGCGATCAGCCAGTCTGCCTCGATATTGTAAGACCCTTCGGGCGTGTCGATTTCCAGCGTCACGTGATCGGGGTGGGTGCCGATAGCGGAGACCTTGTTGCGGCCGCGGATCTCGATCGGGGCGCCTTCGGCCTGCAATTCCTTGACCCGGTTCACCAGGTACTCTTCGAAGTAATACTGTTGCAGGTTGATGAAGGCCGGACGTTTGTGGCCTTCCTCCGGCAGCAGGTTGAATTCATAGACCTGACGATCATCGAAGAAGACCTTGCCGATGTTCCACTGCACGCCCTTGTCCACCATCGGCTGACCGCAGCCAAGGCGGTCAAGGATCTCCAGCGGGCGTTTGGCGAAACAGATCGCGCGGGAGCCGAAGCTGACCTTGTCGTTGTCATCCAGGATCACCGCCTCGATGCCCTGCTGGGCCAGGTCGATGGCTGCGGCAAGGCCGACCGGGCCTGCGCCAATGATCACCACCTTGCGCCGCACCGGCGCCGGGGCGTCCTGATCCGCATGGCGTTCATACGGGTACAGGGGCACTTCAAAGATCTTGTTCATCTGGTGTCCTCCCAAAGGGTGCCGCTTGGCACAGCTTCTCCGGTTCCCGGCCATGGGGTTGGCCGGGAGGCTGTTGTCATCGTCTCATGTCTTTGTGCGGGGCGGTACGATCTGGATCAAACCGCCCCACAGGTTGGATGGAACCCGGGGCTCCGCCCGTTCGCGGCCCAATCGCTCCACTGGAGCGATTGCGGAACGCCGCTCACCCCTGCAGGGCGTCCCACATTTCCAGATCGCGCTGGGCAGTCCAGATGCGGGGGGTGTCGATACCGCGGGCCTCGTCATAGGCGCGGGCAACGTTGAAGGGCAGGCAGTGTTCGTAGATCGCGTAGTCTTTGAACTTGGGATCGCACTCTTCGCGCACCGCGTCCCAGGCCTCTTTCAGGGTGCCGTTGCGGGCAGCCACGCGGGCGGCGGGGCGGTAGGTGCTTTCGACGAAATCACGGGTGTTCTCGATGGCGGCGTTGACCATCTCCTTGCCGACGAGCGCGTCGCCACGGCCCGGCGCGATGGCATCCACGTCAAAGGATTTGATGGCGTCCAGCGTGTCGCCCCAGTCGCTGAAGTGACCGTCGCCGCAATAGCAGGCCGAGTGGTATTCCACGATATCGCCAGTGAACATGACGTTCTGATCCGGCACGTGGATCACGATGTCGCCCGCGGTGTGGGCGCGGCCCAGGTGCATCAGGTCAACCCGGCGGTTGCCAAGATAGATGGTCATATCGTCGGAAAACGTGGTGGTGGGGTAGGTGAGGCCCGGAATGCTTTCGTGGCCTTCGAACAGGCGCGGGAAGCGCTGGAACTCGCTGTCCCAGTCCTCCTGGCCGCGTTCCACGACCATGGCGCGGGCGGTGTCGCCCATGATGATCTGCTGCGCGCCAAAGGCGGAGGCGCCCAGAACCCGCACCGCGTGGTAGTGGGTCAGCGCCACATGGGTGATCGGCTTGTCGGTGACCGAGCGCACGCATTCGATCACCTTGTTTGCCAGACGCGGGGTGGCCTGCGCCTCGACGATCATCACGCTATCATCGCCGATGATCACGCCCGAGTTCGGATCGCCCTCGGCGGTGAAGGCGTAAAGCCCTTCGCCCACCTCGGTGAAGCTGATCTTCTTTTCCGTCATGTCGCCTTGCGACGCGAATGCCTTTGCCATGTGTTCAGTCCTTTTGCAGAAACTCAAGCCGGTTGCCGAAGGGATCTTCGGCAAAGAACCGGCGGCGGTTCTTGATGGTGTCGTCCCAGCGCGGCGACTGGCCAGTGGCCGCGATCCGCGCTGCGATCGTGTCGATGTCGTCTACCGCAAAACCCGGATGGGCCTTGCGTGCGGGGGTGAAACCCTCTTCCACGCCCAGATGCAGCTCGGATCCGGCCAGTGACAGCCACAGGCCGCCGCGCGCTTTCAGCGCTTCGGGCTTTTCGATCTCGGCTAGACCAAGGCCTTCACACCAAAAGGCGCGGGCCTTGATCTCTCCATCCTTGGGGATGGCAATCTGGATATGGTCGAGGGATATCACGGATCAGCGCTTGTAAGGGTCGTCCAGCGCGGGCAGCACTTTGCCCACACAGTCACCAAAGCCGATCATGTAGCCGTCGCCCTTGGCCGCACCCTTCAGGGTCAGCGTGTCGCCATCAACGATGAAGGAACGCTCGTCGCCGGTCTCCAGCGTCAGAGGCTCCTTGCCGCCCCAGCTGAGTTCCAGAAGCGAGCCGCGGCTTTCCTTGGTCTCGCCCGAGATAGTGCCAGAACCCAAGAGATCACCGGCATTCATCGGGCAGCCCGAGGTGGTGTGATGCGCCAGCTGCTGCGCGGCGGAATAGTACATCTCTTTGTAGTTGGTGCGCGCGATGGTGGTGGCTGGTTTGCCTTCGGGCGCCATGGTGACCTCAAGGTCGATGTCATAAAGCATCGGCCCGCAGTCCTTGATGTGGTCCAGAAGCTCGACCTCGCGGGGGGGCGTGTCGCAGCGGAAGGGTTCAAGGGCTGCCTTTGTCACGATCCAGGGGCTGATGGTGGTAGCGGTCGCCTTGGCCTGGAAGGGGCCAAGCGGCTGGTATTCCCAGGCCTGGATATCACGCGCGGACCAGTCATTCAGCAGCACGTAGCCAAAGATATTGGCGTCGGCCTCGGCCACGGTGATCGGCCCTTCGGAGGGGGTGCCGACGATGGCGCCCATTTCCAGTTCGATATCAAAGCGCGCGCAGGGTGCCCAGCGGGGGGCGTCGTCATTCGGCCCTTTCAGCTGACCCCAGGGGCGGCGCACATCGGTGCCGGACACCACAACGGACGACGCGCGGCCATTGTAGCCGATCGGAATGTGCAGCCAGTTCGGCGGCAGGGCGTTTTCCGGGCCGCGGAACATGGTGCCGACGTTGACGGCGTGGTTCTTGCCTGCATAGAAATCGGTGTATTCGCTGACCATCATCGGCATGTGCAGCTCGGCGTCCTTCATCGGCACCAGGAGCGGCTCGACCTTGGCCTGTTCGGCAGCACCTTCGGAGAGAAGTGCCATCAGGCGCTCGCGCAGGGCGGCCCAGACGGCGGGGCCTTCCTCCATCAGGTCGTTCCAGAAGGGCACTTCGAAGAGGGCGTAGTCGGTCAGGTCGATGAGACCCGCCTCTTCGGCGGCCTGCATGTCGAGGATCATATCGCCAATGGCGACGCCGCAGCGGGGATCTTCCTCACCGACGGAGAAAACGCCATAGGGCAGGTTGTTCAGCGGAAAGGGCGTGTCGGCGGAATTGGCCGAGGCGACCCAGGATTTCAAAAGGGGCATGGTGTCTCCCAAGTGTTATGTGCGGGCGCCGGGATCACCCCGGCGCTGAAAACGGCTATGGCTACAGGCTTACTTCAGGCCCGGCGTGCCGTCGAATTTCTTTTCGATGTCGGCCCAGCAGTCGATGTAATCGTCCTGAAGCGGCGCTTCCTTGGCGGCGAATTCGGTCAGGTGCTGCGGGAAGCGGGTTTCGAACATGAAGGACATGGTGTTTTCCAGCTTCTCCGGCCCGAGGTTCGAGTTCGACGCGCCTTCGAATGCGTTCTTGTCCGGCCCATGCGGCAGCATCATGTTGTGCAAAGACATGCCGCCGGGGATGAAGCCCTGGGGTTTCGCGTCATACTGGCCATAGATATTGCCCATCAGCTCGGACATGATGTTCTTGTGATACCAGGGCGGGCGGAAGGTGTTTTCCGCCACCATCCAGCGTTCGCGGAACAGCACGAAGTCGATATTCGCGGTGCCCGGCTGGCCCGAAGGCGCGGTCAGCACGGTGAAGATCGAGGGATCGGGGTGATCGAACAGGACCGCGCCGACCGGGCAATAGGTGCGCAGATCGTACTTCACCGGCGCGTAATTGCCATGCCAGGCGACCACATCCAGCGGCGAATGGCCGATCTTGGTCTCGTGGAACTGGCCGCACCACTTGATGGTCACGGTCGAGGGCACTTCGCGATCCTCGAACGCCGCCACGGGCGCCTTGAAATCGCGCGGGTTGGCCATGCAGTTGGCGCCGATCGGGCCGCGGCCCGGCAGTTCGAACTTCTGACCGTAGTTTTCACAGACGAAACCACGGGCGGGGCCTTCCAGAACCTCGACCCGGTACAGAAGACCGCGCGGCAGGATGGCGATCTCTTTCGGTTCCAGATCGATGATGCCCAGCTCGGTGCAAAACCGCAGGCGGCCTTCCTGCGGGACGACCAAGAGTTCACTGTCGGCCGAGAAGAAATAGCTGTCCTTCATCGACTCGGTCACCAGATAGACATGGCTTGCCATGCCGACCTGGGTGTTCACATCCCCGGCGGTGGTCATGGTGCGCATACCCGTCAGCCAGGTCAGCGCCTCGCCGCTGTGGGCCACCGGATCCCAACGATACTGACCAAGCGAGGTCACATCGGGATCGACGCAGGGCGCGGATTTCCAATAGGGCAGGTCGATCTTTTCATACCGGTGCGAGTGCTTCACCGAAGGGCGGATGCGGTAGCACCAGGTGCGCTCGGGGCGTTCTGCGGTGAAGGCGGTGCCGCTCAGCTGTTCGCCGTAAAGACCGTAGTTGCATTTCTGCGGGCTGTTCATGCCCTCGGGCAGGGCACCGGGCAGGGCCTCGGTTTCATAGTCGTTGCCAAAGCCGGGCATATAGCCCTCGTGCGGGCCGGCAAGCGAAGGGGCCTGGACCATTTCATGTGGATGTGCAGGACGATTCATGGCGCGTTCCTCCTTTTCTGCTTGTGGGGGTAATAGTTGTTTTTGTAACTAACAAGGGCAAGGAGATGCAAATGACCCAAAAAGATGATTTCGTTTTGCAGGATTTTCTGCCCTTCCTGCTGAACCGCGCGGCCGAGGAAAGCTCGCTCGCCTTTCAGTCCTATTACAAGAATCGCTATGGAATGCTGCGCAACGAATGGCGGGTGCTGTTCCACCTGGGCACTTATGGCACGATGACGGCCAAGGACATCGGCCAGCGGGCGAAGATCCACAAGACCAAGATCAGCCGGGCGGTGGCAAAGCTAACCGAGCGCCGTTTCATCACCCGCAACAGGGATACGGCGGACCGGCGGTCGGAGCACCTGAAGCTGACCCCGGCGGGGGAGGCGGCCTATCGCGACCTGCGCGGGCAGGCGGCAAGCTATGACAAGCAGTTGGCGGCCCGGTTCAGCCCAGAAGAGGAACAAACCCTGCGGCGCATGTTGCGTCAACTGGCTGGAATCGAGGAATAGACATTCGGGCTTCGGCATCCCAGATACTGCCGGACACAGAGAGTGCCGGATACTGGCAAAACACCCGCGCAAACCGAGGACCCTTTCCCGTGGATCAGACAGACAGCCGAACCCCCGCCTTGATCTCCTGGCTGACCGAGCAAGGACTGCGTAGCCATGAGCGCGAAGGTTTCCTGCAGGCGTTTTGCGAGCAGATGGTCGCCCTCGGCATGCCCCTGTGGCGGTTTCATCTGGCGCAAAGAGCCTTTCACCCGCAGTTCGGCGGGATCGGGTTCAGCTGGACCCGCACTGGTGGGATGTCTCAGGAACGCTACGAGCACCGGCAGGCCCCGCGCGATGCCTGGCTGCAAAGCCCGCTGTTCCATCTTCTGGCTGAGGATCTGGAGGAATTCCGCTCGGATCTGAATGATAAGCATGTCGTCCGTTTTCCGATGCTGGGGGATCTGCGGGCGCAGGGCGTGACCGACTATTTCGCCTTTGGCCTGCGTTTTTCCGACGAAAAGGTCCCGCTGGATCCCAGTAGGCCCTCCGAAGGGGTGTTGATTTCCCTGAGCAGCGATCACCCGGACGGTTTCAGCGAACGCGATCTGTCCTTGCTGCGCAGTATCGCGCCGCATCTGGGTCTGGCGCTGAAGTCGATGTCAAACCAGCAGATGGCCAAGGATCTGCTACAGGTCTATCTGGGGCGGGATGCCGGGCGGCGAGTGCTGTCTGGCGAAATCCAGCGCGGGTCGTCGGACCGGATCAACGCGGTCATCTGCCTGTTCGATCTCAAAGGCTTTACCAGCCTCGCCGAGCAGGTGCCGGGCCCCGAGGTGATCGACATGCTGAACGATTATTTCGGCATTGCCGTGACCGTGATCCAGTCCCACGGGGGCAATATCCTGAAGTTCATGGGCGATGGGATGCTAACGATGTTTAACCTCGGTTCGCTCAGCAAGGACGCCAAGGCGGCGCTGGATGCGGCGAGTGAGCTGCGTCAGAAGATCCGCCTGCGCAATATCGAGCGGGCCGAGGCAGGGCTGCCTGCGCCGGGGTTCACCCTGGCGCTGCACGCCGGGGACATTCTTTATGGCAATATCGGTTCGGAAAACCGGCTGGATTTCACTGTGATCGGGCCGATCGTCAATCAGACGGCGCGGATCTCCGGCTTGCACCACTCGGTCGGGCAAAGCGTGATCCTGTCCCAGGAGGTACAGCGCGCCGGGGCAGAGGCGGGGCACGATCTGGTGTCTCTCGGCCGCTATATGCTGCGCAGCGTGGCCGAGCCGATCGAGTTGTTCACCATCTACGAGACGCCGGATCAGCCTCGGTAAGGACTGATCCGGCGCCAAAGAGGGGAGCGAGCCGGGCAGGACTCAGATATTGATCTCGACGCCCGGCAGGTTCAGCTCTTTCATCATGTCCCGCAGCTCTTGCCGGGCAGCGATGTTGGAGATGTTCAGCTGTTTGACGCCCACGTCCTTGAGATCAAGCAGAGTCAGGCCGCGCGGGAAGAGTTCGCGGAAAATCACGCGCTCGGAAAAGCCCGGCGCAACGCGGAAGCCGATCCGTTTGGACAGCATGTTGATGGCGCGCTCCATCTTTTCCTTGTTGACCATGCGCTGGGTGCCGACGCGGTTGCGGATGACGATCCAGTCGATGGGTTTCAGCCCGGCCTGCGCCCGCAACTGGCGCGCATTCCAGACCATTTCCGAATAGACCGACGGGCCGGTGATCTTGTCGCCCTTGTCATCGGTATGGGCCAGCAGGTCGAAATCGACGAAACTGTCGTTCAGCGGCGTGATCAGCGTATCGGCCAGCGAATGCGCCACCTGGCTCAGCCGGGTGTGCGAGCCGGGACAGTCGATCAGGATGAAATCATTGTCCGGCTCCAGGCTGGAGACGGCCGCCGACAGACGGTGATCATAGATGTTTTCACCCGGTTGCAGGCTGTTGGGGTCAATGTCCGGCAATTCGTGCAGATCGACAATCGGCAGTTCCAGCCCGGCCTGGGTCATGAAGGCCTTGCGGTTCTCCAGATACCGGCCAAGCGAGCGTTGCCGCAGATCAAGATCCAGCGCTGCCACCTTGTGCCCCAGCCGTGCCAGAGCGGTTGCCACATGCATGGAGACGGTGGATTTCCCCGCACCGCCCTTTTCGTTGCCGACGACAATGATATGCGCCATTCAATGATCCCTTTAGTTCCCCGCGCCGCGGGAGCGATTTTCTGCGGACTATAGACAGTGCCCGAATCAATGAAAAGCGTTGAACTACCCCAATTAGAGCCTGATTTTTTGCCGCATCAGGCGGGGGCACCAGTGCAACTGATGCACTGCCGCAGGATGCCATGTGTTAATTGGCACACTTCGTTCCGGCGCAGTTAAAGCGCCAATTGGTTCAACTGCTCGAATGCCGGTGCAAGATGTGTCTCATAGGGCAACCAATCCGGGGTCGAGCGATGATAGATGGGCTGTCGCGCCTGCTGCAACGATGCCGTTTGAATGGCGCTCTCACGGTTTTCTGGATGCAGGCAGTCATCGGACCATTCCAGCCCACAGAAATCCACCAATGGCCGGATGTGCTCTTCGGGATCTTTCGTGAGCGCGTGATAGTCCAGTTGATGGATCTGGTCCGGAAACAGCCGCATCCAGTGTTGCATCAGGTCCCGCGTTAGAGCCTGGTATTGGGCAATGTCGCTGAGATCATAGCTGAACCCATTGCCACTACCCGCCATGCAAACCTGATAAAGAGACCAGAGCTGATCGCGGGGCATGCGCGTGGTGTAGACGATCCGCGCCTCGGGGAAGGCTGCCAGAAGGCCGCCGACCCAACGAAAGTTGAGCGGCATCTTGTCGATTACAACAGGTGCGCCATTGGCGTGACCCTGCATGGCCTGCCCAACTGCGTCTCGCAGGGCCTGTGCGTCGGCTTGTGTGAATTTCGTTTGCTTCTTTGTTGCCATTTGCTGCATCAGCTTGGACATGGCAGTTGTGGAATACTGCAATTCGCCAGCGCCTGTCACACCTTCGCAGCCGCATAGGATGCGTTCCGTTACAGTTGTGCCTGAGCGCGGCAGCCCGACGATGAAAATTGGCCGAAAGCCGAGCTCTGATGTGGCAACCGGTGCCGGTTCAGCAAAGGTATGCTTCAGGTACGCAAATATGCCTTCGTCCTTCTCGATCGAATATCTGATCGTTTGCTTCTTGAGGCTGTTGCCCTGTTCCAGATGCTCAAATGCGGCGTCGTACTGCCTGGTATCATTCAGAGCTTTGTAGAGCGCAAAGCGCAGTTCGCTTTCTGCGCTGGGCTGCAGGTCGCCCTCGTTGAGGAGTTGTTGCATGTCTCTCAGGTGGGGATGATCCTTGTCATAGGTGATCACCAGGGACATGTTGCGGTGCACGGGCGTCAGCCGGGGATTTAGGTCCAGAGCGTTCTGGAAATGCTGCTTTGCGGTGTCATTTTTGTTTTCGGATAATGCAATGAGGCCAAGCTGATATTGGGCTTCTCCACCAGCTGGTGAGGCCGGGGTCACCGAATTATAGCAGGCCTTCGCCTCTGTCAGACGGTTAAGGCGGCGTAGTGATAGGCCCAGTACGTTGAGTAATTCATCGGTAACCGGATTGTTCTCGATAAGAGCTGAGATGATATGCACGGCTTCCGCATAGTGGCCTTGTTCGTTCAGGGACATGGCCAGTGCTCTGCTCGCCGCCGGGTTTTTCGGATCTAGGACGACGGCCTTGCTCAGGTGTTCGGTTGCGAGATCAAGGTAATTGAGTTGAAGAAGTATAGCGCCGATATTGAAATGCCCGATGGCGGGATTGCCTCCAGCCTCCAGACTGCGTTTGAAGAAATCCAGAGCGCCTGACAGGTTGCCTTGGGCCTTCAGGCACGCGCCCTGCAAGTCCAGCAATGGGACCAAATCGGGGGAACGTTTCGCCAGAGCTTGTGCTTTGGACAGGGCGTCTGAGATCCTGCCTTCTCGGAAAAGAGTAACCGCCGCAGTGACTTCCGATTGGCTCACGGGGGTTCCATGCCCTCGATTCCCCGCCAAAGCCTCGGGGAGGTTTTTGATGCGGGAAGGGCTGGCTTGGGAGAGCATTGGCTGCGGCCTTTCGTTTCAGTGTATCCACGATTTCGAAAAACTGTGCCCCAAAAAGCTTGTCAATTTGAAAAGATTTTACAATTTTCGCTCGGGCTATGCATGGCCTCTATCTAATTTGTGCTTGCGCCAAAAATAAAAAAAACCGCCCCGAATGGAGCGGTTTTCGTTTCGAAATCGACAATTGGTCTTAGAAGCCCAGACCTTCGTATTTCTTTTTGAACTTGGACACGCGGCCACCGGCGTCCATCAGGCGGGTCGAACCGCCGGTCCATGCGGGGTGCACGGAGGGGTCGATGTCCAGCGACAGCTGGTCGCCTTCTTTGCCCCAGGTGGAACGCATCTTGATGACGGTACCGTCGGTCATTTTGACGTCGATGAAGTGGTAGTCGGGATGGGTGTCGGCTTTCATGATACCACTCCTTACGCTTTGGCTTTGTAGTTTGCGTCTTCAGCGATACGGGCGGATTTGCCGCGACGCGAACGCAGGTAGTACAGCTTGGAACGACGCACGCGGCCACGGCGTACGACGGTGATGCTGTCGATGTTGGTCGAATGCAGCGGGAACACACGCTCCACGCCTTCGCCAAACGAAATCTTGCGGACGGTGAAGGAACCGGCGATGCCAGAACCGTTCTTGCGGCTGATGCAGACGCCTTCGTAGTTCTGAACACGGCTACGCGAGCCTTCGGTCACTTTGTAGCCGACGCGGATGGTGTCACCGGCTTTGAAATCGGGGATCTCTTTCCCCAGGGCGGCAACTTGTTCCGCCTCCAGCTGTGCGATCAGGTCCATCTGATCTTCTCCTATTTTGCTCGTGGTTGTTCCACGAAGTTTTGCGCGGATATGAGAGCTCTTGGTCTTCACCGGGTCCCGCTTGTGCAGCCCGCCAGAGATCACACCGATCGTTCCTGAGTGCCGATCCGCGCCCTGTCAGATGACCGAAGAAGGTCAGCCAGGATATGCGCACATAGGCAAAACGCCCGGAACCGAATCCGGTACCAGACGAGCGGCTTTTAGGCCTGTGGCGCCAATGTTTCAAGGGAATTGTGCCGGAACCTCACTTCTGTGCAACGCTTTTGTTTTGCTCGCGGGGGCTTATGGGGCTACCGTTTGGGGGAATTGATAGATCAAGTTGTTGCGCCGGCTCTTTCTGGCCGTGCTGTTTAAATGTGCCTCATGGGTAGGAGGAGTGACCATGCCTTTCAAAAAGCTGGATATTTTCAATAGTGAACAAAGCTACAAGGCGGAGCTGAAGAAGGAACTCAAAAAGCTCGACGCGAGCCTGAGCGAGTTTCATTACTACGATCAGGTGGCGCTCAATGGCGCGCCGCAGACTATTCTGGTGGTCGGAGAGACCGCCGCGCCGTTGCTGAAAGAGCTGAAAGCCAAGGCCAAGACGCACGCCGTCGGCCGCTGTTTTGTTGAGGATGGCACCCTGAAGCTGAGCCCGGTTAAGGGCAAGATTCTGGAAAAGAATCTGAAGCCGGTTATGAAGGGCACGCAATTCGCCTATAAGATCGTGGACGCCGATGTGGACGCAGGCGGGGCGGACAGCGCCGATGGTAAGTTCGAAAAACGGCTGCAGGCGGTGGTGTCGCGGTTTGACAAGATCAAGGGCAAGATCACCGACGAGGAACGCAAGGAGCTGCGCATCCTGTTCGGCCAGATTGAGGAGCAGAAGGACAGCGCGGTGGACAAGGCAGCCGCGATCTTGAGCAAACTCAACACCCGGATGGAAGAGCTGATTGGCCTGATCGGCGGCGGATCGGAGGCGTCGCGCGAAGAGGTCAACGCCAAGACCCGGCTGAAGGCGACCACGGCCCGCTTTGACAAGGTCAAAGGCAAGATCATGGACGACGAGCGCAAGGCGCTGCGTCAGCATTTCGCAGCCGTCGTCGAGCATTTCAAAAAGGGTGAATGGGCCGACGGACAGAAACGGCTGGAGCAACTGGACAAGGAAATGGTCGGCTATGTGAAGGAGGCGCTGGCTTCTGAGGAGCAGAGCGCCGAGAAACGCAGTTCTGACTTTGACAAATCCGAAGCAGGTCAGGCTGCCAAGGTGCTCGCCTCGCGCATCAAATCCGAAGCGGAAAAGTTGAAGAAACTGGAGGCCGCCGTGACCCGTGAGGCGGGCGTGCTGAAGGATCTGCAGGACACTCTGTCGGGGCTGACCAAGCCAAAGGACATCGCCTCCAAGCAGCGCCAGGTCGATGCCAGTTCAGATCGGCTCGACAAGGCGCGTCAGGTGCTGGAGACCTCGCGCAGCGAGCTGCTTGAAAACATCGAAAAGATGAAAAGCGAGAAGCTGGAGAAGGAAAAGGCATTCGTCACCGCACTGGGCAATATCAAATCACGCATCTCGGCGCTGGATGAGATGCTCGACAGCGTACCGGTGGATCAGGCCCGGGCCCAGATCGAGGCGCTGATCAAGAAACAGGCCGAGGCGCAGGCCTGGCAGGAGGAGCGGCTAAAGGCCGAAGAGGGTGGCGAGGGACATGGCACCGGCCGCCACGGCGCACAGACCGGGATGGAGCGCCAGGCGATGCGCGCCTCAACGCAGGATGGCGTCACCCCGGATCAGGATGGCAATACTTCGGGCGTCAGCCGTCAGGAAAAAGGTGTGACGCAGACGGAAACCTGGAACCAGGTCAAGGTCACCTACACCGAAGAAGACGGCAAACGCGTGATCGCCGATATCGACAAGACCGCGCAGAATATCGTCAACAAGTTCGACAGGACCCAGTACAGCGGCGGCAAAGGGTCGATGTGGGCCACGCCGGTGCTGGAAAAGGAAGCGGTAGAGGCGGCGCTGGACGTGGCCAACAAGCTCAAGGATTTCACCCATTGGTCCGAGGGCAACACCTCGGACCACACGGCGGTCACTACCGAGTTCAAGAATCTGACCGTGCTCTTGGGCAAGCCATCCAGTTCGGTTGGCTGGGGCTACGCGGTCGAGCGGGATGGCGATGCTGTCGATGTGTCCACAGTGAAGAGCGAACTGAAGAAATTCGAAACCGGCGCGCAGACCATGGACCAGCTGTTCAAGGCGCTGAACGTCAAGTTCATCGAACGCGATGGCGGGGTAAAGATGATCCCGCATTGCCGGGTAGTGCTGGAGCGCGGCGCGGGCGGCGGCGCCTGGAAACTGAAGACGCATTATCCCGACGATAGCATTTCCTCGGGGCAACTGGGCTGGGAGACCGAGCGCAAGCAGTCCAAGGGGGACATCACCTTCCGCAAGGGGACGGACCTGACCGTCAAGAAGAACAACGCCGCGCCCTGACGCGGCGGGGCCGGGGGCTGTATAGGTCCCGTCCCCGGATCAGTCCTTCTTGGTCTCGCAATAGGCGTCCCACAGGTCCGGGCGGCGCGCCTTGGTGATTTCTTCACTCATCTGGTGACGCCATTCGGCGATCTTGCCGTGATGGCCGGACATCAGGATCTCGGGGATCTCGCGGCCCTTCCATTCGGCGGGGCGAGTGTATTGCGGATGTTCCAGCAGCCCGGAGGAAAAGCTTTCCTCCTCGGTTGAGGCCTGGTTGCCCAGGACGCCGGGGATCAGTCGCACGGTGGCGTCGATCAGGGCCTGCGCTGCGATTTCACCGCCGGTCATCACGAAATCGCCGAGGCTGACTTCCTGAATGCCATAGTGTTCCAGCACCCGTTCATCGACGCCTTCGAACCGCCCGCACAGCAGGGTCATGCCGTCGCAACGCGCAAGGTTCTGCATCATCTTCTGGTCCATGCGCCGCCCGCGCGGCGACAGGTAGATCAGCGGCCAGTTGCCCTGCACCCCATCCATGGCATGGTCGATCGCCTCGCCCAGCACATCGGGGCGCAGCACCATCCCGGCGCCGCCGCCTGCGGGGGTGTCATCCACGTTACGATGCTTGCCGACGCCGAACTGGCGCAGGTCGATGGTCTCCATCTGCCACAGCCCTTCCTGCAGGGCCTTGCCGGTAAGGCTTTCGCCCAGCACACCGGGAAAGGCGGTGGGGAACAGGGTCATGATCTTGACCTTCCACACCCCGGCCAGATCCGGAGTCGGAGTCATCAGTTCACGCGGTTTCAGCGTTGGGCGGATCGCCTTGCGGCCATGGGATTTTGTCGGGTTGCTCATATCCCGTTGTTTAGTTGAAACTGGGCCGGTCGCAACAGAAAGCTTTGCCCCTGCCATGCCCGATGAAATGATGAACCGGCTGCCTGCCTTCCACCAGAAGCCATCCGTGGCAGAGGTGGAGCAGCGTGCGATGGCGCTTTGGCCGCAGATCGCTGCAGAAACCGGCCTGCCGCCGGATGGGGCCGCTTTCAGTATGATGCAGGTGAATTCGTCCCGGCAGGACAGCCGCGCGGTTCTGGGGATCCGGACGGCGGACGAACGTCGTTTCGTGCTGCGGGCGGATTTTTCTGAGGGCAACCTGGCGGCCTTGCGCGCCCACCACGAACGCCACCGCGCGGCGGCGCAGGCGCTGCGCGATGTACCGGGCGTCAATGTGCCGGACTTGATCTGGCTGGATCCGGAGCGCCCCATCGCGCTTTTTGAGTTTGCGCCCGGCGAAACGGCTTATCGCGAGCTGTCCTTTGCGGATCACGGTCTGGGCAATAGGGCGGTTCTGCTGCGCCGGATTGGCGGTGCCGTGGCGCAGTTGCATGCGGCCGGAGCAGTGGAGCAGCGCCGGTTTTGGCCAAAACCGCATCTGGCGCGGGTGCAGGGCCGGGCTGCCAAGGTGCGGGCGGGCGATTTGCAGATCCGCAGGCCAAATAGGTTTCTGGGTCTCTGTGCGATGCTGCACCGCTTCGCGCGGGAGGCGCGAGGGCTGCCCTATCAGGCGGCGCTGCAGCATGGGGATCTGCATTTCAGGAACATTCTGATCACCGAGGATCTGGTCTCGTTCATCGATTTTTCCAACGCCCGATTTTCCCTGCCGCATTCGGATATTGCCAATCTCTGGCTGGCGAACCTGCCTGACCATTTGGCCACAGGGGACGGGGCGCAGGGGCAGGCGGTTGGATTTGGCGGCGTCGCGTGCAGCGACTGGGCCGCCTTTGAGCAAGGCTACGGGCAGGCCGTGACGCAAGATCCGGTTTTCCGGTTCCTGTTTCTGCATCGCCTCTACCGCTCATGGCTGCGCCTACCCGCACCGGGGGCTGAGCTGCAGGAGCGGGACATAACCCTTCTGAGTGGGGTCGAGACGGTTTTTGACTGGTTTCAAAGAAACCATACCGACTGAACAGTAAGGATTGGCAGGCGCTGCAGTTGCTCAGAACAGCCCTTCGGGCGGGTCGGCGATGATCCGGCCCTGTTCCAGATCCACTGTCGGGACCGCCGCAAGGGTAAAGGGCAGCAGAACCGTGTTCTTCATCCCCGGGCCGTGCAGTTCCAACAGATCGGCAGCGCCGTGGTTCTGTACCGATTTCACCTGCCCCAGCAGGGTGCCGCCGGTATCATAGACATCAAGACCGATCAGGTCGGCATGATAATACTCATCATCGGGTAGGCTCGGCAGACGGTCGCGCGGAGCAAACAGGCGCAGCCCCTTCAACGCATCGGCCTGTTCCTTGGTCTCCACCCCGCCCAGCCGAGCGGCAAAGCCGTTCTTGACCACCGATGTTAGGGACACGGTATAGCTCTGGCTGCCGTCCTCAGAACTGAGCGGGCCATAGGTTTCGATGTCCTCGGGATTGGCGCAAAAGCTTTTCAGGCGGACTTCACCCCGTACCCCGAAGGCGCCGGCCACCGCGCCGATGCAAATCAGATCGCTCATGGCTGTATCCTGTGTAACTGTTGATCGCAGACCGGTTTCATCCAACCCTATCTGAGCCATTGGGGTGTTCATGACAAGGCGAAGTTTCGCTGGCCGCCTCCCAGAGGTCGGCAGATGCCGTCTTGCGGATCAGCGGGTTTCGACCGGCAGGCCGTCCCGGCGGCTTTCCCAGCCTTGCTGTTCCAGTTCCGGGGTCTCGTCCTCGGTGACTTCGGGGTGGCCAATGCAGAAATAGCCGATCAGCTGCCAACCTTCCGGGGCCTTTAGATCGCGGTTCAGCTGCTCGGGATCCAGCACCGAGACCCAGCCAAGGCCCAACCCTTCGGCGCGCAGCGACAGCCAGAACAGGGTGATGGCGCAGACAACGGAATAACGCCGCATTTCCGGCATGCTGCCTGCGCCCAGACCGTGCCCCTTGCTGGTGGCATCGTCGCAATAGATCGCCAGTTGCACCGGGGCCTCCTGCATGCCTGAGAGTTTCAGCCCGGCATAGTGTTTGGCCTGCGCGCCAGAGTAGCCTTGCAAAGCTTCGGCGTTGGCGGCTTCGAAATTCTTCAGAGCTGCGGCGCGGGCGGTATCGCTTTCGATCCGCAGGATGCGCCAGGGTTCGCTGAGCCCCACCGAAGGCGCCAGCAGAAATGCAGAGAGGCAGCGCGCAAGCACTGCCTCGTCCACAGGGTCCCTGCGGAAACGGCGCACATCGCGCCGAAGCCGCATCAACCGGTCCAATTCGCTGCGAAAGCCCTCAGGGAAGGCGCCCTGATCACGGGTCTTTCGCAGCGTCATGGTCTTATTCCGCGTCTGCGGGTGCTTCAGCGGCTTCAGCAGCTTCGGCGGCCTTGGCGGCTTTCTCTTCTGCGCGCTCTTGCGCTTTCTTGCCGGGAACAGCTTTCTTGGGGTTGCTGCGCTCGGTCTTGGCGCGCACACCGGCAGCTTCCAGCATCCGGGCGATACGGTCGGTGGGCTGGGCGCCCTTGTCGAGCCATGCCTGAACACGCTCCATGTCCATTTTCACGCGCTCTTCGCTGTCTTTGGGCAGCAGCGGGTTGTAGGTGCCGAGCTTCTCGATGAAGCGACCGTCACGGGGCATGCGGCTGTCAGCAGCCACGATGCGGTAGAAGGGACGCTTTTTAGAGCCGCCGCGGGCCAGACGAATTTTCATTGCCATGGTTTCATTCTCCTTTGATGGCGTTGAACGGGATTTCCGGTATTCGGTTCGATCCCGCTTATTCTTGGTGTTTCTTGTGGTGGCGAATGACCTCATCGATGATGAAGTTCAGGAACGCCTTGGCAAATTCAGGGTCGAGGTCCGCCTGAGTTGCCAGGTCTTCAAGCCGTGCGATCTGCTTTGCCTCGCGGGCCGGATCGGACGGGGGAAGGTCGTGTTCGGCTTTCAGCTTGCCCACTGCCTGGGTGTGCTTGAAGCGTTCGCCGAGGGTATAGACAAGGATCGCGTCCAGCCGGTCGATGCTTTCGCGGTGCCCTTTCAGGATTTCGGCGGCGCGTGCAACAGGATCATTGCTCATGTCAGTCAATGGCCCATCCTTTCGGTTTGAACAGCGGGTCGGCGTAGTGGCTGATTTCCATCTCGATGCCATGGGCTATCTGGCTGCCCTTCAGCGCCTCGGGCGAGGGGTGCCGGTAGACCGCGTCGCTGCCGTCGATGGTCTCGGCGTCATTGTCCTTCTTGGCGCCAAGGCGTTCGGCCAGGCGAATGGAATCGAGGTTCTTGGGGTCGATGTAGCTGACCGCCCCATTCCAGCCCAAGGTGTCGTAGAAATATCTCCGCGCGGCGCTGGTCGCCTCCAGCGCGTAGCCTTTTCCAGCCTTTTCGGGCCAGATGATCCAGGCGATTTCACGCTCGGGCCAGCCTGCGGGTTTCCAGCCGCCCGCCATGCCGTAGGTCTCGTCCGTGACCTTGTCGTGGATCATCCACATGCCAAAGCCGCGGATCTGCCAGTGGCCGATTTCAGCGGCATAAAGCATCCAGGATTCATACGGGTTCAGCGGCCCGCCCATGAAACGCGCGCGATAAGACGAAAATGTCGCCTTAAAGTTTGGATAATCCTCGGGCTCGGGGCCGCGGAGGATCAAACGCTTGGTTTCAATGGTCGGGATGGAGGCTGGCATCAGGCATAGGCCTCCATGCCGCCGTCGGTGACCTCTGCCGGGGACAGGTGACGCCAAAGCTCCAGCGTGCCAAGGCGCGGATGAGTGTAATCACCATCGCGGCGCGCACCAAGCCGTTTCGCCACCGCCCGCGAGGCGTGGTTTTCCGGGTTCACCAGGCTGATCACGGTGTCCCAACCCAGAACGTCATAAGCAAAAGAGCGCGCTGCGGTGGCTGCCTCGGTGGCGTATCCCTTGCCGCCGAAACCTTCGAACAGGTCCCAGCCGATTTCCGGCTCGGGCCAGCCGTGCGGGTTCCAGAGGCCAATGTTGCCCGCAACCTTGCCGGTGGATTTCTCGTCCACCATCCAGCGGCCATAGCCCAGCATATGCCAGTGACCGATCTCGCAGGCGAGGTGGCGCCAGACCTGCTCGGGCTTCATCTGGCCACCGACGTAGGTGGCGCGTTCGGAGGCGTAGAATTCGCACATCACGTCGAAATCCGACATGTCAGGCGCGCGCAGGATCAGGCGTTCGGTTTCGATGGTAGGAATAGTCACGGTCATGAGCTGTTACTTCTTCTTGCCAAAACCGGAGAGACCACCGGGCAGTCCGCCCATGCCGCCAAGACCTGGCAGACCGCCGGGCAGGCCACCCTTGCCGCCCATCGCCTTGGCTGCGGCTTCGAGCGCCTTGGGGTCCATCTGGCTGGGATCCATGCCGCCGGGCAGACCACCTGCCATATCGGGCATACCGCCGCCTTTGCCAAACATGCCCTTCATGGCCTGTTTCAGCATCTTGCCTTTGCCCATCTTGCCCATCTTCTTCATCACATCCGCCATTTGGCGGTGCATCTTCAGAAGCTTGTTGAGGTCGGAGACCTCCATGCCGGAGCCGGCCGCGATGCGTTTCTTGCGCGAGGCCTGCAACAAGGCAGGGTTGGCACGTTCTTTCTTGGTCATCGACTGGATCATGGCGATCTGGCGCTTCAGCACCTTGTCGTCCATGCCGGAATCCTCGACCTGTTTGGCCATCTTTGCCATGCCGGGCATCATCTGCATCATGCCCTGCATGCCGCCCATCTGGAGCATCTGTTCCAGCTGCATCTTCAGGTCATTCATATTGAAATGACCCTTCATCATGCGCTTCATCATACGCTCGGCCTGTTCGGCCTCGATGGTTTCCTGGGCCTTTTCGACCAGCGCAACGATATCGCCCATGCCCAAAATCCGGCCCGCGATCCGGTCCGGCTCAAAGGTCTCGATGGCGTCCATCTTTTCGCCCAGGCCGACAAAGCGGATCGGCTTGCCGGTGACGGCGCGCATAGAAAGCGCCGCACCGCCGCGTCCGTCGCCGTCCATCCGCGTGAGGACCACGCCGGAGATGCCGATCTTGGCGTCGAACTCCTCGGCGACTTCGACTGCGACCTGACCGGTCAGACCGTCGACAACCAGCAGGGTTTCACGCGGCGAGACGACATCGCGCACGTCTTCGACTTCCTGCATGAGGACTTCGTCGATCTGCAAGCGACCGGCGGTATCCAGCATATAGACGTCATAACCACCCAGCGCCGCCTGCTGTTTGGCGCGCTTGGCGATGTCGACGGGTTTCTGGCCCGGTACGATGGGCAGGGTGTCGACGCCGATCTGGGTGCCGAGAACGGCCAGCTGATCCATCGCCGCCGGGCGATAGACGTCGAGCGAGGCCATCAGGACCTTCTTGCCGTCTTTTTCCTTCAGCCGTTTGGCCAGCTTACCGGTGGTGGTGGTCTTACCCGAGCCCTGCAGACCGACCATCAGGATCGGTGCGGGCGGGTTGTCGATTTTTAGCGCGCCGGGATCGCCTTCGCCCTGCAGAGTCTCGACCAGCGCATCGTGCACGATCTTGACGACCTGCTGGCCGGGGGTGACCGATTTGGTCACGGCCTGACCGGTGGCCTGGTTTTGCACCTTCTTGACGAATTCGCGGGCGACCGGCAGCGATACGTCCGCCTCCAGCAGCGCGACGCGCACCTCGCGCAGGGCGGTCTTGACGTCTTCCTCGGACAGGGCGCCCTGTTTCGTCAGCCGGTCAAATACACCGGAAAGGCGTTCGGATAGATTTTCAAACATGCCTTGCGGCCTCCTTGAGCCGGTTACGGTTTCCTGCCCCCGAATGTAGGGACCATGACGCCCATGCACAAATGCCCCCACGGGCGTAACACGCTGGTGGAGGGCGATCCCCGGCGAATGCACGGGGACCGGAAGACTCGGGCGATCTTCCGGAAAGTTGGCTGTCGATACGCCGGATGGGGGCAGGAGTCAACCGCGCGGACCAGAGCAGACCGGTGCAGAGCGCGCCTGCGATGGGGCCGCATTGTGCCTGCGGCCGATTTGCGGCAATAGAGGTGCCAACTGGACAGTTCAGATAGAGCGGAATATGAGCCTATGGAAGCGAAAGTGGACGCCACAGTCGATCAACATGATGACATGCCTGTTTCCTCGGACGCGCTCTTGGCGCGGCTGGAGGATTGGGGGCTGACCTACAGGCTGCATGAACATGTGCCGCTGCGCACCGTGGAAGAGGCCAAGACGGTCGAGGCCGACATGGCCGAGCCGGGTGTCTCGGCGCTGAAGATCAAGAACCTCTATTTGCGTGACCGCAAGAAGCGGAATTATCTGATCTCGGTCGAGCAGGACCGCGAGGTTGACCTCAAGGCACTGGGCAAGGAGATCGGCGCGCCCGGGCTCAGCTTTGGATCGGCAGACCGGTTGATGGAGCATCTGGGCATCCGGCCCGGCGCTGTCAGCCCGCTGGCGATGATCACCGGCGTCGAAAAGAATGTGACATTCTATCTGGATCGCGCCGCGCAGGACGTGGATGTGATCAACATGCATCCGCTGGTCAACGACCGCACCGTGGTCATGCCGCGCGGCGATCTTCTGGCATTCTTCGACCGCATCGGGGTTGCGGTAAACTGGATCTGAGGCACAGCCGCCGTCTGATCCGCAACATCATCAAGGGAACACCTTCATCATGGCAGACACCAAACGTATCGTTCTTTCCAGCGATCATGCCGCGATCGACATGCGGCAGGCCATCGCCAAGCATATCGAGGCACGGGGCTGGGAGGTGGTTGACATCGGCCCGACCACGCCGGAAAGCACCCATTACCCCAAGCACGGCGAAGCAGCGGCGCAGAAAGTGGCTTCGGGTGACTGCGACCTGGGCATCATCCTGTGTGGCACCGGGCAGGGCATCATGATGGCCGCGAACAAAGTCAAAGGCATCCGCTGCGGCGTTTGCTCTGACCCGTTTTCGGCCCGGATGATCCGCGAACACAACGATGCCAATATCCTGTCGATCGGTGCCCGCGTGGTGGGTGAAGGTCTGGCGCTGGAGATCGCTGACGCTTTTCTGTCTGCCGAATTCGAAGGTGGCCGCCACGCAACACGCGTCGACATGATCAAAGAGATCGAGGCCTGATCGCCCGGCCTGTTGCCATTCAGGCAGCATTTTAAACGCAAAGAGCCCCCGATGCGGGGGCTCTTTTGTTTTTTGTGTGTCCCGAGAAGGGCCGGGGATCAGGCCGCCAGCGACTCGATCTGGGTGTTGGCGCGCGCCAGGGCTGCATCCGCATCGACGGCCAGCGTGTCAGCTGCCACGATTTCGACGTCGGTGATGCCCATGAAGCCCAGCATGTAGCGCAGGTAGCCGGAGGCAAAGTCGATGGAGGAGCCGATTTCGGTACCGCCGGAGGCGAGGGCGATAATCGCGCGCTTGCCCTCCAGCAGGCCAACCGGGCCTTGATCGGTGTATTTGAAGGTCACGCCGACGCGGGCAACCAGATCGATCCAGGCCTTGAGGCTGGAAGCAACGGCAAAGTTGTAGATCGGCGCGCCGATGACCAATGTGTCAGCGGCTTTCAGTTCTTCCACCAAGGCATCGGACTGGGCCAGAAGCTGTTTCTGCTCGTCGCTGCGCTGATCGGCCGGGGTGAAGTTGGCATTGATCCAGTCCTCGCTCAGCATCGGCAGCGGCGTGGCCAGATCGCGGCGGACAACTGTGTCTGCTGCCAGGCGGTCAACGATCTTGGCGCTGAGGTCACGGGACACCGAACCTTCGCGGCGGGCCGAGGAGTCGATATGCAATACGGTCTTGGTCATTGTCTTTTTCCTGTTCACGAGTGAAGCTCTGCTATTGAGATGTACGATTGCAAAACTGAACACAATCGCTGATAAATCACAGCTCGTGTGCGTGCGTGCGCAACTGGGTAATTTGCAGACGGAGACCGGAATGGAAAACTGGGATGAGGTGCGTACGGCCTATCAGGTGGCTCGCATGGGAACGGTCAGCGGCGCGGCAGAGGTTCTGGGGGTCCACCACGCCACGGTCATCCGCCATATCGACGCAATCGAAGCCCGGATGGGGGTGAAACTGTTCCAGCGTCACGCGCGCGGCTATACCCCGACCGAAGCGGGGCAGGATCTGCTGCGGGTGGCGCAGACCACGGACGATCAGTTCAGCCAGCTGGCCGGGCGGCTCAAAGGGCAGGGGGATGAAGTCACGGGTGAACTGGTGGTGACCTCTCTGTCGTCCCTGTCGCATCTTCTGGTGCCGGTGCTGACCGAGTTCCAGCAGATGCATCCTGGATTGATCATCCGCTATCTGACCGGTGAGCGCCTGTTTCGGCTGGAGTATGGTGAGGCGCATGTGGCGCTGCGGGCAGGCAATGCCCCCGATCAGCCCGACAACGTGGTACAACCCTTCCTGAGTCAGCGAGTGGGGCTGTTCGCCACCCAGAGTTACGTGGATAAGCACGGCATGCTGAACGGTGTCGAGGATCTGCCGAACCACCGTTTCGTCGGCAGCGACAACGCAGACAGCCGGGCGCCCTTTAACAGGTGGCTGCGGGATCACACGACGCCCGAGACGATCATGTTCCGCTGCACGGACGGTGTCGCGATGCAGGAGGCCATTCTGGCCGATGCCGGGATCGGTTTCATGTCCCTGTGGGAAGCCGCCCGGCACAGTAATCTGGTGCCAATGATGGAGCCGTTGAAGGAGTGGGAAGGCAGCCTCTGGCTGGTCACCCATGTCGACCTGCACCGCACCAATAAGGTGCAGAGCTTCCTGAAGTTCCTGAAGGAAAGGTCGAAAGAATGGGTGGCCTGACCCCGGCGCTGCGCGGCCACATCGCCATGCTTTTGTTTTCGGCTCTGGTGGCGGGGTCTTTCTCGCTTGGGGTCATGGTTGCCAATGAAATCGCCCCGGCGGCGCTCAATGCGGCGCGGTTTGCCCTTGCGGCGGTGCTGATCGGGGCTGTGGCGCTCGGCACGCGGAAGTTCCGCGCCAGCCATTTTCGCGCTCCCTGGCGGTTTCTGGTGCTGGGGGGACTGTTCGCGGCCTATTTTGTGCTGATGTTCTATGGGCTGAAGACAGCGGATCCGGTCAGCGCCTCAGCGGTCTTTACCCTGACCCCGGTGATGAGCGGGGTCTTCGGCTGGATCCTGCTGCGGCAGGTGACAACGCCGCGTATGGCGCTGGCGCTGGCCATCGGAGTCACCGGCGCGCTCTGGGTCATTTTCCGCGCCGACTGGTCCGCCTTTACCGCCTTTGAGATCGGGCAGGGCGAAATGATCTATTTCATCGGCTGCGTTTCCCACGCGGTCTATACCCCTATGGTGCGCAAGCTGAACCGGGGCGAGCCTGCGGTGGTCTTCACCTTCGGGATGCTGATCGCTGGCGGGGTGATCCTGACCGTCTTTGGCTGGAACGATATCCGCAGCACGGATTGGATGAACCTGCCGGGCATCGTCTGGATCGGACTTTTCTATCTGGCGATCTTTGCCAGCGCGACGACCTTTGTGCTGCTCCAATATGCGACCCTGCACCTGCCCTCGGCCAAGGTCATGGCCTATACTTATCTAACGCCCAGCTGGGTGATTGTCTGGGAAATCGCGTTAGGGCGTCCGGTGCCATCTGGGCTGTTGCTGGTAGGGATCGCTCTGACGGTCATCGCGCTGGTGCTGCTGCTGGAAAATGACGCGAAACCGGCCCGCGCCCCGACCTGAGCGCCGGGCCCGATGGGATTATTCGCTGGCCTCAGCCGTATCGTTGCCCAGTTCGGTGGCGAGAAACCGTTCAAAGGCATCAAGGTTCACCGGTTCGAACTGGCCGAAGCCCTGCATCCAGACCGAGGCGCTGCGCAGGGCGTCCGGTTGCAGCTTGCACCATTTCACCCGACCGCGTTTTTCCTGCGCGATGAGCCCGGCCCGGGTCAGGATGGTCAAATGCTTGGAAATCGCAGCCAAAGACATCTCGAAAGGATCGGCCACATCAGTGACGGCCATGTCGTCTTCGAGCAACATGGTCAGGATCGCCCGCCGGGTGGGATCGGCGAGAGCGGCAAAGACGGTATCGAGATCGGCGCGGTTAGTCACCCTTTGGCGTTAGACGCAGCGCGCCCACCGGTCAAGGCCCAGCATGCTCTGTCGTATGGCTGCGCTTAGGCGCTGTTTTCTTACTTAACCGGAAAGTTGAATAAGGGTTTTTGCTAGGAATCGACGCAGCAGGCCCCCTGTTCGACAAATCCGGTGAAGGCGACGGTTTGGAATGTAGTTTAATTTCAATGCGGTAGACTGCTTGTCGCAGCCCTATCTGGACAATTGACTCTGAGCGCCGCACCCCTTAGCACCCTCTTCAGAATTCACGTGAGGATGGCGCCCGTGACAGATGACGACCAAAAGCAGCGCATGGCGCAGCTGGAGGCAAAGCTGGCGGAGGCGCGTAAGGCCCAAGAGCCCAAGCCGCGCGTGGATGAACACTACTCTCTGGCCAATCAGGCCTGGCGGATGGTGATCGAATTGGTAGCCGGTCTCGGGATCGGCTTTGGCATCGGATACGGGCTGGACCACCTGTTTGGAACCCTGCCCATCTTCATGGTGCTGTTCATAATGCTGGGGCTTGCCGCTGGGGTGAAGACGATGCTTCGCACGGCGCAGGAGATCCAGAACGAGAAACTGGCCGAAGAGGCCGACAAAAATGCGCAAGACCGGGGCTGACCCTAAGGGGGAAGGCACTGGCGACAGGAGACACGGACAGATGGGCAAGATTTTCTTTTACGCGGCACTGGTGCTGGCCCTTGTAGCAGGGGTTGTGTTTGCACCCGAGCATGCCGCCCTGGCGATCCACCCGATGGATCAGTTCATCGTGACCCCGCTGTTCGGCGGTGACCACATTTCCTGGTACACCCCCACCAACGTGACCCTCTGGATGGGCCTCGCGGTTGTTGCAGTCTTCGCGCTGCTGGTTCTGGGCTCTTCGCGCCGCGCCATCGTGCCGAGCCGTGCCCAGTCGGTTGCGGAACTGGCCTACGGCTTCATCTACAAGATGGTTGAAGACGTTGCAGGCAAGGACGGTGTGAAGTTCTTCCCCTACATCATGACCCTGTTCATGTTCATCGTGATGGCGAACTTCCTGGGTCTGCTGCCGATGTCCTTTACCACCACCTCGCACATCGCCGTGACCGCGGTTCTGGCTGCGCTGGTGTTCTTCACCGTGACCATCGTCGGTTTCGTCAAGAACGGCGCCGGTTTCCTGGGCCTGTTCTGGGTGTCGAGCGCGCCGCTGCCGCTGCGCCCCATCCTGGCCATCATCGAACTTATTTCCTACTTCGTGCGCCCCGTCAGCCACTCCATTCGTCTTGCGGGTAACGTCATGGCTGGCCACGCGGTTCTGAAGGTGTTCGCAGGTTTTGCCGCTGCTCTGGGCGCATTCAGCTTCCTGCCGATCTTTGCCATCACCGCAGTTTACGCTCTCGAAGTTCTTGTGGCCTTCATCCAGGCCTACGTCTTTACCATCCTGACTTGCGTGTACCTCAAGGACGCACTGCACCCGAGCCACTAAGGCAGGATCGTTCCCTCATCCGGGTGAGCTGTCCGGCTCACCCGAGACCCTAAATCACCAATTCCATCGTAAGGAGAAAACCCATGGAAGGCGATATCGCACAACTCGGTCAGTTCATCGGCGCAGGCCTGGCAGCAATCGGTTCCGGCGCAGCCGCAATCGGTGTGGGCCACGTAGCCGGCAACTTCCTGGCAGGCGCTCTGCGCAACCCGTCGGCAGCCGCCGGCCAGACCGCAACTCTCTTCATCGGCATCGCCTTTGCAGAAGCTCTGGGCATCTTCTCGTTCCTGGTCGCTCTGCTGCTGATGTTCGCTGTCTAAGACCTCAGGAACCTCAATCCTTACGGCCGGGCAGTGCGGATCATCGCGCTGCCCGGTGTAACGGCAAGTTCCCAAGGAGAACGACATGGCATCAAATACGCAAGAGGCAGCACACGGCGCGGCGGACGCAGCGCACGGGTCTGCACCGGGCATGCCGCAACTGGATTTCTCGACCTTCGGAAACCAGATCTTCTGGCTCGCCGTTGCGCTGGTCGTGATCTACCTCATTCTGTCGCGCGTGGCTCTGCCCCGCATTGCGGCGGTACTGGCGGAACGCCAGGGAACGATCACCAATGACCTCGCCGCGGCTGAAGATCTGAAAGCCAAAGCGGTCGAGGCCGAAAACGCATATAACAAGGCTCTGGCCGACGCACGCGCCGAGGCGCAGCGTATCGCCGCCGAGACCCGCGCGGAAATTCAGGCCGATCTGAACGATGCAATCGCCAAGGCGGATGCACAGATCGCCGATAAGGCCGCCGAGTCCGAAAAGGCCATCGCAGAGATCAAAGCCGGCGCGCTGGAAAGCGTGAAGGTTGTGGCGACCGACACCGCAGAGGCGCTGGTTGCAGCACTGGGCGGCAAGGCGGACGCGAAAGCGGTATCGGCTGCGGTCGATGAACGGATGAAAGGATAAGGACATGCGCACAGTTCTGGCAATTGCCCTGACCCTTGGCGCCACTTCCCCGGCCTTTGCCGCAAGTGGTCCGTTCCTGTCCATGAGCAACACCAACTTTGTTGTTCTGATCGCCTTCCTTCTGTTCGTCGGCATTCTGCTGTTCGTGAAGGTGCCGAGCCTGCTGGGCAGCCAGCTGGATTCGCGCGCCGAAGGTATCCAGAAAGAGCTGGACGAAGCCCGCGCCCTGCGGGAAGAAGCCCAGACCATCCTGGCCTCCTACGAGCGTAAGCAGCAGGAAGTCCAGGCGCAGGCCGACCGCATCGTTGCGGCCGCCCGCGAGGACGCCGTCAAAGCCGCAGATGAAGCAAAATCCGATCTGGAAACCTCGATTGCACGCCGTCTGGCTGCAGCCGAAGAGCAGATCGCTTCTGCCGAAGCATCGGCTGTGAAGGAAGTGCGTGATCAGGCCATTTCCATCGCGGTTGCAGCTGCGGATCAGGTTATCGCCAAGCAGATGACTGCAACCGAGGCGAACAAGCTGATCGACGCGGCCATCGCGGATGTGGACGCCAAACTGCACTGATCCACAGTCAGTTTAAAACTTTAGAAAACCCGGGCGCTAACGCCCGGGTTTTTGCGTTTCCGGGGTCTTCTGCGGGCGGGGACCGTTTCCCATCCTTTTGGATAGGAGGGCTAACCCGTCAGCATCGCGGACTGTTCTCCTGCCGTGCTGCGGCGCCCAGGCCTGTCGGGTATGGTGGATTGAGCAACGTTCAATGGAACCGGAGGACGCTATGACGCCGCAGCAAAGCCGCCTGAAGACATTTCACCCGATGGGACCGTCGGGTGCGTTTGAACCGCTGGCAATCGCCGTGGCGCTGGAAACCGCAGGTGCAAGCATCATCGACACGCAATGCCTTGGTGCCTTGGGACCGGTTCGCAAACGGCTGGCAGAGACCGATCCGTCGCGTGGCTTCCTGATGGATTTTGCAGCCGCCTGAAGAAGATTAAAACGGGTTGCAACGCGCCCCTTCTCCCGCCCGGATGGACGTCCCTGTGCTCTCTCCACAGGCGGCGCCACCGGGCCGGTAGTATTTCACGGATCAGCAGCCCGGCGGCGTTAACCATCATTTACGTATGCTCGGTTATGGTTTTATGGTTGTTATGAGTAGCAGTTTTGAAAGGTGTCCGGATGGACAAGGTAGATCTGGACCGGCAGATTAAAGACGCGGTCGGCGCGCATGGATGCTGGAAACTACAGCTGAAAGAGGCCGTTGCGACCGGCAAGCTGCCTTGGTCCGCAGAGCAGATTTCCCAAGACGACCAATGCACTTTTGGAAAATGGCTGGTAAAGCTGCGCCAGGATCCCGAAATCGGTGACTCTCCGTACTTTCAGGCTGTAGCGCAGGCGCATAGTCGTTTTCATCAGGCGGCGGGCCATATCGCGACCTGTGTGGAAAAGAACCGGCGTGATGCGGCGGCAGAGCTGCTGAGCAGTGGCGATTTTCAGAAGATCGCGGATCGACTTGGCAAGGCGATCATCGACTGGCGGAAAAGCTTGCACTAGGCAGCAGATAACTGCGCCACGTGGGCGCAGTCGTCCAAAGTCCGCCCGTCTGGGTCAGGATTTGCTTTTTTCGTGTTCCAGCCGCTGCCGGGCAACATCGGCGTTCCGCTCGGCGCGCTGGTGGTCCATCAGGGCCTGTTTCACATAATCCAGATGCCGTTCCACGGCTGCGCGCGCTGCCGCGGGATCACGCGCCTGCAGTGCGGCATTGATGGCTTCGTGCTGCTCCAGGATCGCCTCATACGAGGTATACTGCTGAAACATGACCTTGCGATTGTAGAACACCCCTTCGCGCAGAAGATCGATCATCGACCGCATCATATGCAGCATCACCACGTTGTGGCTGGCATCCATGATCGCGGAATGAAACTGCGCATCCAGCTTTGCAGCTTCTTCGGATTCGGCGGGGTTTCCAGCGGCTTTCATCTTGTCAAAGATGGTCTGGATTACTTTCAGATCATCGTCTGACCCCAGCCGCGCTGCACGTTCGGCGGCCAGACCTTCCATGTCGCGGCGGAAGGACAGGTAATCGAACAGCGCCTCATCATGGCTGGAAAACAGCTGCACCAGCGCGGGGGAAAAGGCCGAGCCCAGAACATCGCCGACAAATACACCTGATCCCGCTTTCGAGGTCAGAAGCCCGCGTTCCTGCAGCTCGCCGATGGCTTCGCGCAGCGAGGGGCGTGATACGCCCAGACGTTCCGCTAGTTCCCGCTCGGCCGGCAGGCGCTCACCAGGCGACAGGATACCTCGCAGAATCAACTGCTCGATCTGGCGCACGACCGAGGTCGAGAGTTTTTCCGGCTGAACTTTCTGAAACGGCATCGGAGCCTCGGGATCTGTGTATTGCAGGACGGGAGTGGTTTTCCCGAATTGGTCAAATCATATGACCGCATCTCAGGCAAGACCGCAAGTCATGCGCAAGATCCGTAAAAGCGCGATCACCTTTTTGAAATAAAAGGTCAGTTATATTGACTTACCTGCAAGAAAGATTGCCAATCGCCCAAAGGCGTGCAGTCAGGAGGGTCTCATGCAGCTGAAAGACATATTTGCCAGTCGTGCGATGCGGATGAAGGCGTCGGAAATCCGCGAGTTGCTGAAACTTCTGGATCAGCCGGGCATTCTGTCCTTTGCAGGTGGCATTCCCGACCCGGACCTGTTCCCGGCCGAGGCTTTTGCCGAAGCGTTCCAAGGGGCCTTGTCCGGCGGACAGCAAGCACAGTCCCTGCAATATTCGGTCAGCGAAGGGTACCTGCCGCTGAAAGAATGGATCGTTGGCCAGATGGCGCGCATGGGCGTTGACTGTGATCCGGACAACATCCTGATCACCTCAGGCTCGCAGCAGGGGCTTGATTACCTTGGCAAACTGTTCCTGTCGCCAGGGGACACCGCGCTCGTGACGGCGCCGACCTATTTGGGGGCGCTGGCGGCCTTCAACGCCTACGAACCGCGCTATGATCAGCTGAACCTTTCCGGGAACCGCACGGCACAAAGCTATCGCGATGGCGCCGCACAGAATGGTGGGGCGGTCAAATTCGCCTATCTGTCAGCCGATTTTGCCAACCCAACCGGCGAGACCGTCGCTCAGGCCGACCGGGAACGTCTGCTGGATCTCGCCGAGGACCTGCAATGCGCCATCGTCGAAGACGGTGCCTATCAGGATCTGCGCTATGACGGCGATCCGGTGCCGCCCATTCTGGCGCTTGAGCAGGCGAAGAAGGGAACGCTGGACAACTGCCGCACAATCTACTGCGGTACCTTTTCCAAGACCCTGTCGCCAGGGCTTCGCGTTGGCTGGATCGTCGCGGCCCGGCCGGTGATTGCACAGATGGTGCTGATCAAACAGGCGGCAGATCTGCACTCGCCAACCCTGAACCAGATGGCGGTAAACACCGTCGCACGACAGCAGTTCGACAGCCATGTGGAAAAGGTCCGCGCCGCTTACAAGGCGCGCCGGGACGCCATGCTGCGCGCGCTGAAGCAGCACATGCCGCCGGGCGTGGATTGGACCCGCCCCGAAGGCGGGATGTTCATCTGGATTACTCTGCCTGCGGGGCTGGACGGGGCACAACTTCTGGCGCGCTCGCTGGACAGCGTGAAGGTGGCCTTTGTGCCCGGTCAGGCCTTTTTTGCCGATGGCGGTGGCCCCAACACGATCCGGCTCAGCTACTCGGTGCTGGATGAGGCGGCGATCGAAGAGGGGATTGCTCGTCTAGCCCGTCTGATCGCAGAGACTCTGGCAGAGCAGGACGCTGTGTCGCCTCGGCAGGTCAGCGCAGAGGTGGTATAGTTCCCCCTGAGCCTCTCCTATCGATGGGGAGGAAACAACCGCGAGGCAGCCATGCGTGTGCTGAGTCTTCTGTGCATTCTGTTGGTGGCAGGCTGTGATGCCCCGAGTGCGCATTTCCGGGGCATTCCGCCTGCGCGGATTACGGTCGAGGGCAGCACCTTTGATATCCGCCAGCGCGGAACTCTGGTCGAGGCGGTGCGCATCAACCCGCAATATGCGCCCCGGCTGGGACCACTGCGGCACCGGGCCAGACGGGCAATGGCGGCCTCTACCGGCTGCCGTGTCCTCTGGGTCAGCGGTGATCAGGCGGTGCTTGTCGGGCGTTTGTCCTGCCCGTAAAAGGCCAGTTCCGGCAATTTTTCCCGCTGAGGCTGTATTTCTCGGGGTTATCCACAAGATATAGTGGCCAAAGCAGGCAGGCTTGCCCGATTTGGGGGCTGTAGCGTTGACTCAAGACCCGCGAACCTGCTGAGGTTCACTATCATGGAATCACTCAGGGGCAGCTTTGCGCTTTTCCAAACTCAGGCTCAACGGCTTCAAAAGCTTTGTCGATCCGACCGATCTGATCATCGCGGATGGGCTGACCGGCGTTGTCGGGCCGAATGGTTGTGGCAAGTCGAACCTTTTGGAAGCGCTGCGCTGGGTGATGGGTGAAACCCGCGCCCGGGCCATGCGTGGCGGCGGTATGGAGGACGTAATCTTTGCCGGGACGACCTCCCGTTCGGCGCGCAATTTCGCCGAGGTCAGCCTGCAGATCGACAACAGCGACCGGCTGGCACCCTCGGGGTTCAACGACAGCGATCAGCTGGAAATCGTGCGCCGGATCACCCGCGATGTGGGCAGCGCCTATAAATCCAACGGCAAGGATGTGCGCGCGCGGGACGTGCAGATGCTGTTTGCCGATGCCTCGACCGGGGCGCATTCGCCTGCGCTGGTGCGGCAGGGGCAGATTTCCGAACTGATCAATGCCAAACCCAAGGCGCGCCGCCGTATTCTGGAAGAGGCGGCCGGCATCTCGGGTCTTTATCAGCGCCGCCACGAGGCAGAGCTAAAGCTGAAGAACACCGAACAGAACCTGCTGCGCGTGGATGATGTGATCGAACAGCTGGCGGCGCAGCTTTCGCAGCTGGCGCGCCAGGCGAAACAGGCGCAGCGCTATCGCGATATCGGGGAAAAACTGCGCCTCGCCGAGGGCATGCTGCTGTACCGCCGTTGGCGCGAGGCAGATGACGCCCGCGCCGCCGCCGAGGAAGAGCTGAGTACCCGCGTCACCCAGGCGGCTAAGGCTGAGGCGCTGAGCCGCGCAGCGGGCGCCAAGCGGGCCGAGGATGAGGCCGCCCTGCCGCCCCTCCGCGAAGAGGAAGCCATCGCGGCGGCAATCCTGCAGCGGCTGATGGTGCAACGCGATGCGCTCAGCGATCAGGACGCCCAGGCACGTCAGGCCATTGAACGGCTGACCTCCCGTATTCAGCAGCTCGGCAACGATATCGAGCGCGAGACCGGGCTGAATCGGGATGCGGGCGAAACCATCGAACGGCTGGATTGGGAACAGCGGGAACTGGCCAAGGCCAGCGAAGGCCACGAGGATCGTCTGGCCGAGGCCTCTGATCTGGCGCGCGATGCCGGGCAGATCCTTGAGGCCCGCGAGGACCACCTGTCGCAGGTGACCGAGGATGTGGCCCGTCTGGTGGCCCGTCACCAATCAGCGCGGCGTCTGGTCGAGGATTGCCAGCGTGCGCTGCAACGGGCCACGGACGAAGGCGAGAAATCCCGCGGCGCCCAGGCAGAGGCCGAAGAGGCACTGGAGCAAGCAACCGAACGGTTCGATGAGGCTGTCACTGCCGAGGAAGACGCCCGCGAGGCCGCAGAGGCCGCCGAAGAGGCACTCGCTGCTGCCGATGAAATGCGGGCGGACACGCAGGAACGCGAAACCGAGGCGCGCGCGCAGCGATCTGAGGCCGAGGGCGAGTTGGGCACCCTGCGGGCCGAGGTCACGGCACTGGCGAAACTGGTGGAACGGGACACTGCTGAAGGCGGCCAGATCCTGGATGAGCTGAGCGTGGCCCCGGGTTATGAAAAGGCGCTTGGCGCGGCGCTCGCCGATGATTTGCGCGCGCCGATGGCCGATGTGGACGGGCCGACCGGCTGGGTCACACTGGCGGGATATGATCGCGATGTGCCTTTGCCTGATGGGGTAGAGCCGCTGGCGAAATATGTGTCTGGCCCGGTAGCGCTGGGGCGGCGGATCGGACAGATCGGATTGGTAGATGGTGACACGGCCCGCGATCTGCAGTCGCAGCTGCAACCGGGGCAGCGTCTGGTAACGCTGGAGGGCGATCTGTGGCGCTGGGATGGCTATCGGTCTTGGGCCGAAGATGCGCCAAGCGCCGCCGCCCTGCGGCTGGAACAGCTGAACCGGCTAGAGGCTCTGAAACAGGATCTGGAACGCGTTGGTGCCCGCGCAGATGGCGCCCGCGCCGCCCATGATGCGCTGCTGCGCAAGTTGGAAGAGGTGTCTCAGGCGGATCAGCTGGCTCGCCAGGCCCGCCGCGCCGCCGATCAACGCGTTGCCGATGCCGCCCGGGCGCTGAGCAGGGCGGAGGCTGACCGGAATATGGCCGAGGGCAAGCTGGAAACCCTGGGCATCGCGGTGACCCGGCATGAAGAAGACGCCATGGCCGCCCGCCTGCAATTGACAGATGCCGAGACCGCGTTGGAAGAACTCGGGGATCTGGAGCAGGCCCGCGCCATGGTCGAGGAGATCAAGCAGCAGGTGGAGGCGGCGCGGATCACCATGCTGACCCACCGCTCGGCCCACGACGAGCTGCGCCGCGAAGGCGAAGCACGCACCAAACGGGCGCAGCAGGTCACCAAGGACCTGTCGGGCTGGCGTCACCGGCTCGACACGGCCGAGCGCAGGATCGCTGAGTTGGCCGAACGGCGCGAGGCCTCTCAGGAAGAGCTGGAAGACGCCCACGCGGTACCCGCCGAGATTGCCGAAAAGCGCGAAGAGCTGAACGAGGCCATTGAAGAGGCCGAAGCACGCAAGGCGGCAGCGACCGATGCGCTGATCGCGGCAGAGGCGGTGCTGCGCGAGACGGTGCAGGCTGAACGCGATTGCGAGCGTCTGGCCTCCGAAGCGCGCGAGGCGCGGGCCAGATCCGAAGCCCGGTTCGAGGCAGCGCGGGAAACCGTGACCCATGCTGCGGAACGGATCGCAGAGGAGCAGAACTGCGCGCCGCAGGTACTACTAGAACAGCTTGATACCGACCCTGATCAGATGCCCACGGCCGAGACGCTGGAGGCCGAGGTCTCCCGTCACAAGCGGCAGCGGGATGCGCTGGGTGCGGTAAACCTGCGGGCCGAGGAAGATGCCCGGGAGATCCAGACCGAACATGACGAGTTGGTGTCGGAAAAACAGGATCTGGAAGAGGCCGTGCGGACCCTGCGCAGCGGGATTGCCAGCCTCAACCGCGAAGGGCGCGAGCGGCTGCTGACCGCGTTTGAGCAGGTCAACGCCAGTTTCGCGATGCTGTTCACCCATCTGTTCGGTGGCGGCGAGGCCAACCTCGTAATGGTCGAAAGCGACGATCCGCTGGACGCCGGGCTGGAGATCATGTGCCAACCGCCGGGCAAGAAACTATCGACCCTGTCGTTGCTCTCCGGCGGTGAGCAGACCCTGACGGCGATGGCGCTGATCTTTGCCGTCTTCCTGTCGAACCCGGCGCCGATCTGTGTGCTGGACGAGGTCGACGCGCCGCTGGATGATGCCAATGTGACCCGGTTCTGCGATCTTCTGGACGAGATGTGCCGCCAGACTGATACCCGGTTCCTGATCATCACCCACCACGCGGTCACCATGGCCCGCATGGACCGGCTGTTCGGGGTGACGATGCAGGAAAAAGGCGTCAGCCAGCTGGTTTCTGTCGATCTGAAAAAGGCAGAAGCGCTGGTCGCCTGATCCTCGATCTAAGCAAGGCGACTTTAGGTTATGGCGCGGGCGACTTCCTTGTGTGGCCGAGACGTCCTGCTTAGGATCGGTACAAGTGTTTTCAGGAGACCTAGTATGTACCCTTCACGATGCCTCGCCATCCTCACGGCCGCTGCGCTGACTCTGCCCATTGCAGCACAGGCCGAACCCGTTTTTGCGACGGATGGCGATAGCCTTTACAGGTTCTTCGAAAATGAAGGGGCAGAGGTCGAAGCGACAACGGACAATGTTGGCGATCCCAAGCTGCGCGTGAATTATTACGGCAGTGATTTCTCAGTCTATTACTACGGCTGTGACAACAACACCGACTGCAACGCGGTCCAGTTCTTTTCCGGCTACCAGACCGAAGGATCGGTACGGCTGGCAAAGATCAATGAATGGAACACGGAGAACCGGTTTGCACGTGCCTATATCTCGGATGAAGGGTCGGCCCGCATCGAGATGGATATCTATCTGGGCCGGGACGGTGTCAGTGCTGATGACTTTGCCCAGCAGGTGTCACTCTGGGCACGGGCGATGAAAGACTTCGAAACCTTCATCGACTGGTAGGCACGCCCGCGGAACAGGTATTTTCGGCGTCACCGGATCGTGACCTGCGCCCGGCGGCTTTTGCGATATACCGGGGGCATGACACGTGTTTCCCTTATTGCCTGCTCTCTTGCCGCCGCCACGATCTGTCTTGGCGCAGGCCCGGCCGATGCGGAAGACTGGAATCTGAAACCCGCCGACCAACCCTTTGCTCCGTCTGAGCTCGCGGCGCTGCCTGGGCAGGCCTTTGTGTTCTTTGATGACGGAGAGGCGCGGTTCGGCAAGGATGGTGCCTATTCCTATACCAACTCGGCCGCCAATGGCGGGGCCACCAGCTGGGGCAGTTACCGGATCGCACAAGATGGCAGCGTCTGTATCGATTATGTCGACGGGTTCTCGCGCTGCGATCTCTATGTGCACAGCCATGGCCGGGTGGTGCTGATCAACCAGGCTGGCGACAGGTTTCCTGTGCGTTAGAGCCGGTTTAGCAGGGCCGGTGTGGGCCAGGCGTCAGCGGGCAGGCCAAGGCGTTCTTGCTCTTTTTGTACCGCGATCCGGGTCTTGGCGCCCAGAATGCCGTCGATGTCTCCCACGTCGTGGCCGCGCGCCTGCAGTTTCTGTTGCAACTGTTTCATCCCGGCGCCGCTGAGGCCCTGATCGGGGCTTCCGGCGTCATAGATCGCCGCGCCTTCCAGCCGAGTGGCGAAATAGGCTGCGGTCATCACGTAGGTAAAGCTTTGGTTCCATTCGAAATAAACATCGAAATTGGGATAGGCGAGAAAGGCAGGTCCCTTATGGCCCTGCGGGACGATCAGCGAGGCGCGCATGGCTGGATCGGGCAGGCGCCCTTCGCGGGGCACGAGGCCCATTCGCTGCCAGTCCGCCACCGACAGCTTTTGCGCAGGTCCGGTGAGCGACAGGTCCAGACCCTTGGGCAGGGTTACCTCCTGAATCCAGGGCTGACCCGGCTGCCAGCCCAGATGCGATAGCATCTTGGCTCCCGACATCAGGGCATCCGGCGCCGAGGTTTTCAGGGTGACATGCCCGTCGCCATCGGCATCAACGCCATTGTCCAGAATATCGCGGGGCAGCATCTGTACCATGCCGATCTCTCCGGCCCAGGCGCCAGTGGTGCGGGCCGGGTCAAAATCGCCGTGCCGGAACAGCTCAAGCGCGGCAAAAATCTGCGGGCGGAATAATTCGGGACGGCGGCAGTCATGCGAAAGGGTAACCAGCGCATTGCGGGTGTTGAAATCGCCCTGAAAGGCGCCAAAGTCGGTTTCAAATGCCCAGAAGGCCAGAAGTACACCGCGGTTGATGCCGTAGGTGTTTTCGATGCGGCGGAAGGTGCTGTCATGCTTTTTCGACATGGCCCGGCCCCGGTCGATCCGGTTCTGGGAAATCAGTCGCCGCGAAAACTCGATAAAGGGTTTCTGAAACACACCCTGCGCCCGGTCTGCGCGCAGCACCTTGGGGTCCTGTTTGGTGCCTTTGAAGAACGCATTCACGGTGGCAGCATCGTAGCCCGCGGTCACCGCTTCCTGTTTCAGGCCCTGTACGAAGTCGGAAAAGCTGCCGCCACATTGGGCGAAGGTGCCGGTGGGCAGCATCGCGGCTGCCAGGGCCAGGATCAGTTTGCGCATGTCTTGGGCGTCCTTTCTAGACCGTGATTGCCCCAAGTGTGTGCTAGAAGATCACCGCAATAGCAACCGTCAGCAGCAGGGCAAGCCCCCAGGTTTTCCACAGCATTTCGGTGCAGCGCCGGATTGCCTCGGCGCCGAGCCCCTTAGCTCCGTCCTCATGAACCCAGGGAAACTCCTGCATCTCGCCGTCATAGGAACGCGGTCCCGACAGGGCCGCATCAAGCGCCCGCGCCATGGCGGCCTCAGGCCAGCCGGCATTCGGGGAGCGATGCTTGCGGGCATCCTCGGCAATCGCGGACCAGTCGCGCAGGCTTCCTCCGGCCAGCGCCATCAGAAGCGACGTCAGCCGCGCCGGGATCCAGTTCACCAGGTCATCGAGCCGCGCCGCCGCCCAGCCAAAGTTGCGATAACGCGCGTTGCGGTAGCCGATCATGCTGTCGGCGGTGTTGATCATCTTGTAGGCCAGCAATCCGGGCAGCCCGGCGATCAGAAACCAGAAGGCGGGGGCGATCACACCGTCTGACATGTTTTCGGCGCCGCTTTCGATGGCGGCGCGGGCGACCTGCGGTCCAGTCATCTCGGTGGTGTCGCGGCTGACGATCATGGCAACCGCAGCGCGCCCGCCTTGCAGACCATCCCTTTGCAACCCCTGAACCACCGCCTGCAGATGATCGCAGAGCGAGCGCTGGGCGATCAGGATTGCGGCCACGAGGATCTCCATCAAGGCGCCAAAGAGTGACAGCAGCCAACCGATCAGCAGTCCGGTGATGACAAGGACCAGAACGGAGACCACGCCCTTGGCCCGGCGCCCGGCGCCGGAGTTTAGCCCTGCATCGAGGGCACCAACCAGTTGCCCCATCAGCACCGCCGGATGCGGTAATCTGTTCCACAGCCAACGGGGTTCCCCCAGAATGGCATCTAGGATCAAGGCGGGGATCAGAAGGGTTGCGGTGATCAAAGGGCGGTCTCCAGCCGGTCCCAGCCTGCTGCCGGAGGCAGGCCAAGGCGCAGGTAAGTGTCTGAATAGGGGAAGATGCGGCTCCAGATATGGGCGCGGGCCAGCCGCTGCTGCCATTCGGCGGCGTCATTTACGTGATAGAGACGGAACAGATCGGTACCGCCTGCCAGTTCCGCGCCTTTGGGCAGGATCATCTCGTCCATCCGCGCAGCGTCCTCAGCCAGCCTTGCCCGGGTCTGTGCCGCCCAATCGGTATCCGACAGCGCCCGAACCCCGGTCTTCAGCGCTGGGCCGGACACCGACCAGGGGCCTTGCAGTTCAGAGAGGCGGGAGATCAGCTCCGGATCACCGATGGCAAAGCCAAGCCGCAGACCGGCCAGCCCCCAGAACTTGCCAAAGCTTTTCAACACCAGCGTGCCGGGTTCTGCCGCCAGATGGATCAGGCTCTGATCAGGGCAGATGTCGCAGAAGCTTTCATCGATGATACGGAAAGGCGCAGCCAGCTCTTCGGCTTGCCACTGGCGTCCGGTCGGATTGTTGGGGTGTACCGCGACGCAGGCTTCGGCGGGGCCTTGGCCCGTGACGCTCCAGCCATGGGCGCGAAAGGCGGCAGCGTGCTCGTTATAGGTCGGTGTCTCAATCCGCACCCAGCGCGGATCGGCCAGCGCAGGGGCCAGGGCAATCAGGGAGGAGGCACCGGGGGCAGAAAGGATCTCGGCTCCCTCCGGAACATTCCAGAACCGGCGCGCTGCCTGATGCAGATCGTGGCTTGCAGCGCTGTCAGGCAGCGCCGACCAATCGGCTTCTGTGAAACGTGGAAGCGGGTAGGCGGCCGGGTTGATGCCGGTGGAGAGGTCGATCCAACCCTCCCGTGTCCCGCCGTATTGTTCCATCGCGGCCGCGAGATTGCCGCCGTGATCGCGCTGCGCGTTCTTGCTTGCTGTATTGCTTGCTACCATTGCAGGCCCTGACTCGTGAAAAGGCCACGGGACATCCCGGTGCCGGACCCGGGCCGTATGAAACAGCCCGGGTGATAAGGCAACCGAATGTCGCAATCAGAAGCTGCAATGCAGGCCCGAAAGCCCCAAAAGTAAGGAATTCCTTAGCCTCGCCCGTGCGGTTCCAGCCAGTCGATCACCGGGTTGATGGGCAGAATCCGGTTCGGGTTAATGGTGTCATGGCTATAGTGATAGTGGCGCACGATGTGATCCATACCGATGGTCTGCTGCACACCGGGCCACTGATACAGTTCGCGCGTATAGGCCCAGAGGTTCGGGTAATCGATGATGCGCTTGCGGTTGCATTTGAAATGCAGGTGATAGACCGGATCGAACCGCAGGAGGGTGGTGAACAGGCGCCAGTCGGCCTCGGTCACGCGTGTGCCCAGCAGGTAACGATGCTCGGACAGGAGGTCCTCCAGCCAATCCAGCGTATCGAAGAGCGGGGTGACTGCCTCGTCATAGGCGGCCTGACTGGTGGCAAAGCCGCAGCGGTAGACGCCATTGTTCACCGTGTCATAGACGCGCGCGTTCACCGCTTCGATCGGCTCCCGCAGCTCCTCGGGCCAGCAATCGTCCCGGTTACCGGTCAGATCATCAAAGGCCGAGTTGAACATGCGGATGATTTCCGAGCTTTCGTTCGACACGATGGTTTCGCGCTGCTTGTCCCAGAGGATCGGCACCGTGACGCGCCCGGAATAGCTCGGATCGGCGCGGGTGTAGATCTCGTAGGCGTAATCGTGACCGAACAGGGTGTCGCCGGTGGCACCATGTTCGTCTTTCTCAAAGGTCCAGCCCCGGTCCAGCATGTCGGGATGCACCACTGAGACTGAGATATGGTCGGTCAGCTCTTTCAGCTGGCGAAAGATCAGCGTCCGGTGGGCCCAGGGGCAGGCGAGAGAGACATAGAGGTGATACCGCCCGCTTTCGGCGGAAAATCCCGAATCGCCCGATGGTCCGGCGCTGCCATCCGCCGTAATCCAGTTGCGAAACTGCGATACGGAGCGTTCAAAGGCGCCGCCTGTGGATTTGGTATCATACCATTTGTCGTGCCAGGTACCGTCGATCAAAAGACCCATTGTTTTCGCTCCTTCCGTTCCATGCCCGCAAACTAGGCACTTCGGAGGGTGTCGCCCATGCCGACAGGCGCGCAGCCTCCCTGCGGATCTGCACAACCTGCAGGAAGCAGCAGCCACGGGTGCCGCAGCATTGAAAAAAGTTCACTTGATTTTAGGCAATTATGAGTCACCCTAGAGGGGCTCAGCAGAGCCGATCAGATGATCCACCGGAAAGGCAGATGCCATGACCACCTATGTTCCGAAAGCCGTTCAAGAGGCGCTGGACGCCGCCCGCGTTCAGGGGCTGAAAAAGAAAAGCCGCCTGCGCGTGCAGGTCGGAGAGTCGCAGTTTCCGGTTCTGCGCATGTGGAAGACCGGTTTTTCGGTGGAAGAGGCAACCGCGCCGCAACTGCGGGGCCTCGTCGATCTCTATGATGGTGCCCGCCACATCTCGCAGTGCCTGATCGTCGCCTCCGAGGCGGAAGGCGGCGAGATGCGGTACGAGTTCAAGCGCGCAACTGCGGCGGCCGAATCCGCGCCGCTGGATTTCTACCGCGCACCGGACGCGCCGGTGGCTCTGATCGCTTATGACGGAGTGCATGGCGAGGCCTGAACCGGCCGCTGCAAATCTATTCCAATTCCAGCCTGTAGATCAGGCGGGTATACGTGGGCGCAGCGTGATCGCAGCGCCCACTTTTTGTATGCTTACTGAAGGTCCGAGAAGGCTTCGGTCAGGCGGCGGCAGGCTTCCTCGATGCGGGAGCGCTGGGTGCCGAGGTTGAAGCGCAGGAAGTTCTCGCCCCCGGTGCCAAAGGTGGTGCCATGGTTGGCTGCGATCTTGGCGCCCTGTTCGACCCGTTTGGTGAATTCCTCGCGGCTCATCCCGGTGCCGGAGAAATCGACCCAGGACAGGTAGGTGGCCGCCAGCGGCATCGAGGACAGGCCAGGGATCTTCTCGATCGCGGCGTCAAAGACCTTCCGGTTGCCATCCAGATAAGCGATCAGCTGGTCGGCCCACGCGGCGCCCTCGGGGGAATAGGCGGCGGCGGTGGCGTATTGCCCGGCCGAGTTCGGCGCCAGCGCCAGGGCCAGCATGCGGCGCTGGAACTGTTCGCGCAGATGCGGGTCGGGGATGATCACCTGACCGGTGTGCAGCCCGGCAAAGTTGAAGGTCTTCGACGGTGCGGTCAGCATCAAGAGCCGTTCGGTCACCTCGGGCACGGCGTTCTGCATCGGGATGTGGGTGTTGCCGGGATAGACCAGATCGTGGTGAATCTCGTCCGACAACAGGATCAGGTCATGGCGTTTGGCGAAATCCGCAACCGCCTGCAGTTCTTCCTGGGTCCAGACGCGGCCGCCCGGATTGTGCGGCGAACACAGGATGACCATCTTCTCTTTGCCGGTCATCTGCGCGTCATAGGCGTCGAAATCCATCTCGTAACGCCCGTCATTGTTGGTCATCAGGCATTCGACCACTTCGCGGCCCGCATTGCGGATCACCTTGGCAAAGGCGTGGTAGACCGGGGTGAACAGGACGATGCCATCGCCCGGCTGGGTGAAGGTATCAAGGCACATGCCGACGCCGTTCACGAGGCCGGTTGTGGTGAAGATCGCATCGGCTTCGACCTGCCAGCCGTGGCGGTTCTGCATCCACCACTGGATCGCGTTCTTGTAGGGTTCGTCACAGTTTACATAGCCATAGACGCCGTGATCTGCCATTTCACGCATCTTGTCGGTGACCGCAGGGGGCACCGGGAAATCCATATCGGCCACCCACATCGCAAGCCCTTCATCGGGCGAGACGCCATAAAGGCTCTCCATCATGTCCCATTTGGCGCAATGGGTGCCGCGACGGTCGATCAGGGTGTCAAAATCCATGGTTTAAACTCCGGTTGTTTGGCAGAGAAGCTACGCACAATGACGCTGCGCGCAAGGGGGGCGTTGCAGGGCGGGGTGCAATCGCCTAAATCAAGCGCATGAAACGTCCTATCCTGATCCATCCCGACCCCCGCCTGAAAAAGGTCTGCGTACCGGTTGCCGATATTTCGGACGATCTGCGCACCCTGGCTGATGACATGCTGGAAACCATGTATGCGGCGCCGGGCATCGGTCTGGCGGCACCGCAGGTCGGCATCCTGCAGCGGGTGATCGCGCTGGATTGCGCCAAGGAAGGCGAGGGCGAGGCGCGCCCGCTGGTGATGTTCAACCCCGCTGTCATCTCTTCCTCGGACGAGACCAACGTCTACGAGGAAGGCTGCCTGTCGATCCCTGAGCAATACGCCGAAGTCACCCGCCCCAAAGAGGTCGAGGTGGAATGGATGGACCGGGACGGCAATGCGCAGCGGGAAACCTTTGACGGGCTCTGGGCGACCTGCGTGCAGCACGAGATCGACCATCTGAACGGGAAACTGTTCATCGATTACCTGAAACCGCTGAAGCGGCAGATGATCACCCGCAAAATGCAAAAGCTGAAACGCGAGCGCGCCCGGGAGCAGTAAGGCTCTGCCCGGAACGCTGAAAGAGGGGGCTTGCCCATGGCGGTTCTACCGATCCTGAAATGGCCTGATCCCCGGCTCAGCCAGCGCTGCGCCCCGGTGGAGCAGGAGCACCTCGACGATCTGATCGCTGACATGTTCGACACCATGTACGCCGCCAATGGCCGGGGGCTGGCTGCGCCGCAGGTCGGGGTGATGAAACGCCTTTTCGTGATGGATTGCACCTGGAAAGTGGGCAAACGCTCCCCCATGGTCATGATCAACCCGTCGATCATGGCGGTTGAACGCGTGCCGGTGACAATGGAGGAAGGCTGCCTGTCGATCCCCGGTGTCATGGTTCCGGTCGAACGCCCCGTGGCGGTCACCGTGCAATGGACCGCCGCCGAGGGGGACATTCACATGGCCGATTTCGACGGGTTCGAGGCCCGCTGCATCCAGCATGAATTCGACCACCTCAATGGCACCGTGACCTTTGACCACCTCGACGCTGAGGCCCGCGCTGTGGTCGAGACGGAATACACCGCCCTGAAAGGGATTTCCGAATGACCGTTCGCCCCTGCCTGCCCTGGCCCGACAAACGCCTGCGCACCCGCGCCGAAGAGGTGAGCGAGATCACTGATGAGATCCGGCAGATTTGGCAGGACATGATCGACACGATGGAGGCGATGCCAGGCGTTGGCCTTGGTGCCAATCAGATCGGCGTGATGCTGCGCCTTGCGGTGGTCGATGGCTCGACCGAGCGCGGCAAGGCGGTGCGGATGGCGAACCCCGAGATCCTGCACGCTTCGACTCAGCTGCGCGAACATGACGAGGCTTCGCCCAACCTGCCGGGCGTGTCGGCCAAGGTGAAACGCCCCCGCGCTGTCACCGTGCGCTATATGGATGAGAATGGCGAAATCACCGAGCGGGATTTCGTCGGGATCGAGGCAACCTCGGTACAGCACCAGATCGACCATCTGGATGGCAAGCTTTACATCGACCGCCTCAGCAAGGTGAAGCGCGACATGCTGATCCGCAAATCCAAGAAACTGACCGGTTAAAGGGGGCAAGAACCATGCGCGTCGTCTTTATGGGAACGCCCGATTTTTCCGTGCCGGTGCTGGATGCGCTGGTCGACGCCGGGCACGAGATCGCCGCCGTCTATTGCCAACCGCCGCGTCCGGCGGGACGTGGCAAGAAGGACCGCCCGACGCCGGTCCATGCCCGGGCCGAGGCGCTGGGCCTTGAGGTGCGCCATCCGATCTCTCTGAAAGGCGCCGAGGAACAGGCAGAGTTTGCCGCGCTGGGCGCTGATGTCGCCGTGGTGGTGGCCTATGGGCTGATCCTGCCGCAGGCGGTGCTGGATGCGCCGAAACATGGCTGTCTCAATATCCACGCCAGCCTGTTGCCGCGCTGGCGCGGGGCGGCGCCAATCCATCGTGCCATCATGGCTGGGGACGCCGAGACGGGCATCTGCATCATGCAGATGGAGGCCGGACTGGATACCGGCCCGGTTCTGATGCGCCGCGCCACCGCCATTGAGGGCGAAGAAACCACCGCGCAATTGCACGACCGCCTGTCCGCGATGGGCGCCGGGCTGATCGTTGAGGCGTTGGAGCAACTGCCGGAGCTTGTGCCCGAAGTGCAGCCCGCAGACGGTGTCACCTATGCCAGCAAGATCGACAAGAGCGAGGCGCAGATCGACTGGTCGCGCCCAGCCGCAGAGGTGGATCGTAAGATCCGCGGCCTGTCGCCCTTCCCCGGCGCCTGGTGCGAGATTGACGGCCAGCGGGTGAAACTGCTTGCCTCGCGCCTTGCTGATGGCAGCGGCGAAGCGGGTGAGGTGCTGGACGATGCCCTGACCGTTGCCTGCGGCAGCGGCGCGGTCGAGCTGTTGCGCCTGCAGCGGGCGGGCAAGGGTGCGCAGGATCGCGAGATCTTTCTGCGTGGCTTTCCGGTGGCAAAGGGTGTCAGGCTTTAACGGGTCTGCTGCGTCTTTCCTTTGCCGGGCGTGAATGCCATCCTCTTCTCTAACGGGGCGCTGATCCTCGTGCCAAGCCATTGGAGGAAATGAGATGTCCATTGTCGCGCTAATCATCATCGGGGCTGCAGCCGGGTTTCTGGCCACGCGGATGATGCGGATCGAGGCGGATATCATCACCACCGTGGCGATCGGCATCGCGGGCGCTTTGATCGGCGGTTTGGTACTGCGCACGCTACTGGCGGTGATGGGAATGCTGTCCGGATTGGTCGGTGCGGTACTGGGGGCGCTGCTGCTGATCTGGCTCTGGCAGAAATACGTGCAAAAGTAGCAACCTCAGCTGCGCGGCGGGCGGCTTTTGTAGACTGGCAGGTGCCAGCCAAAGGCGATGGACCCCGCGCGAAGTCCCCAGCAGACTGCGCCGCAGGCCAGCAGGGCAGGCCCGGCGTCCAGCCCCGCCCAGATGGCGGTTACGGCAGTGATCGCCCCCGCCATGGCGCAGGAGATGTAAAGCTCGCCCTGTTTTAGCACCAGCGGCACCTCGTTGCAGACCACATCGCGCATCAACCCGCCGAGCGATCCGGTTGCCATGCCCATCAAGACCACGACCACCGGCGGTTTGCCCATGGCCAGCGCTGCGCCAGTGCCTGCCGGGACCGCCACGGCAAGGGCAAAACTGTCGAGCCAGATCACCCATTTCATCCGGCTTTCCACCAAGTGGGCGGTGACAAAGACGATACCGGCGGCCCCCGCTGCCAGCAGGATGAAATTGGGATCATCCACCCAAAACACCGGATGCCGGTCCAGCAACAGATCGCGCACCGTACCGCCACCGACCGCAGTCAGGCAGGCCACAAAGGCAAAGCCGACGACATCGAGCTGTGCCCGGCTGGCCACCAGCGCGCCGGTCAGGGCAAAGACCAGCACTGAAGCGTAATCAAGCAGGGTCAGAAAACTCATGGTCGCAATAACCCTTGGGCGGTGCTGCGGAGTTAGCCGGGCCGGGGACGGATCCGTCTCAGGCCGATTTACGTTTGCCGGGTTTGAAAGGTGCCATGCCGGCGCGGGCCAGCTCATCTGCGCGTTCGTTTTCGGGATGCCCGGCGTGGCCCTTGACCCATTCCCATGTCACGTCGTGCTGGTGCTGCGCCGCATCCAGACGCTGCCACAGCTCGGCGTTTTTCACGGGTTTCTTGGCAGCGTTCTTCCAGCCGTTCTTCTTCCAGCCGAAGATCCAGCCGGTGATGCCGTTCTTCACGTAGTTACTGTCAGTAACGATGGTAATTTTCGTCGGACGGCTGAGGCTCTCCAGCGCGTTGATCGCCGCCAGAAGCTCCATCCGGTTATTTGTGGTCTCTGGCTCGCCGCCCTTCAACTCGCGTTCCTTGACGATCTCGTCGCCGTCCATCGCACGCAGCAGCACGCCCCAGCCGCCGGGACCGGGATTGCCCGAGCAGGCGCCATCGGTATAGGCAAACAGATCAGCCATGGGTGGCCACCGAAATCCAGTGTGAAACCGAGCCGTCCAGTCCGGGGCCTTTGCCGTGGCTGCGGTCCAGAGGGGTGAAACCGGCGGTGGTCAGCAGATCGATCAATTCGTCTTCCTCGTAGTAGGTGTAAAGGCGGCCAATGGTGTCGCGGGCCTCGCCTTTACCGAGCTTGAGCGCAATGTAAAAGGCGCCATTGGGTTTCAATGCCCGGTGGATGTCCTGCAGATGCCGGGGCATGTCGCTGCGCGGGGCGTGCAGCAGGCTGAAGTTGGCCCAGATCCCGTCGTAGATCCCGTCTCCGGTGATCTCGTCAAAGCGCGCTTGCCGGGCGTTGACGCCGTCAATCTGCGCTGCAAGGGCGGTCATTTCGGCGGAGGCATCCAGGGCGTCAACCCGCAGGCCTGCCTCTGCCATCACCCCGGCAGAGGTGCCCGGCCCGCAGCCCAGATCCAGAACTCGGCCATTCGCAGGGCAGGCCGCGATAAAAGCGGCTAGCCTGGGATCGCTGCTGAGGTAGTCCTGGTTCAGCGCGGCGTAGTCTTTTGCTCGGGCATCATAGACCCTGATGGTTTCGGTATCGCTCACAGGTATACTCCGACAGAGAGGGAGAGGATGACCACCAGCGTCAGCAGCACCCGCAGACGCAGCCACCAGTGCGGGGTCAGGTTCCAGATGGAAAAGACGCAGTCCAGCAGCAGCAGCCCTGCGAAACCGTAGATCAGGTTGGTTCCGGCACTCAGCGGCCCGCCGCCGGTCATGAAGAATGCCCAAAGGGCTGGTATCACCGACAGGGTGTACCCGGCGGCGGCCTTGGCGCCGCTCGTCTTTGTGGCAAAACCCCAGAGAACGCCGGACATGAAGCTGAGTATCACCGAGCCATAGAACAGCTGTACATAGGGACTGACGAACCTTGGGCCCAAATGGCTGCTGCCCCAGGCCTGCAGGTCGGGCAGCCACAGGGTGGCTGCGCCCCAGACAAAGGGGATCAGACCAGCCAGCCCCAGGGCCAGCGGGACAAGCGGGATACGGTTCATGCCCGTTCTGCCGCCAGCCGCACGGCAAGAGCGGCAAAAATCGCGGCAAAGCCACGGTTCAGCCAAGTCAGCACCCGTTCAGAGCCAAGAACGAAGTCGCGGGCCTTGGCGGCAAAGACGCCATAAAGAACAAAAACCACAAAGGTCAGCACCATGAATACGGCGCCGAGAAGGGTCATCTCGGCGGTGGCTCTCTCCGGGATGCCCGACAGGAAGGGCGGCAGCAGAGCGAGGAAAAAGACCGACAGTTTCGGGTTCAGGATATTGATCAGCGCGCCACGCCGGGCGATGCGCAGCCCCGATTGCTGGCGGCTGTCCGAGGTGATCGACAGGGCGCCGCCGGATTTCAGCGCCTGCCAGGCCAGATACAGCAGATAGGCAACCCCTGCCAGTTTGACGACCTGAAACAGCAGGGCGGAACTGTGCAGCACGGCAGCAAGGCCCAACGTTGCAGCTGCCAGATGGGGAAGGATGCCGAAGGTACAGCCAAGCGCCGCCCAGAGGGCAGCCCGCGTTCCCTGGCCAAGCCCAAGTGCCAGCGTGTAGACGACCCCGGTGCCGGGCGCGATGACAACCACAAGGGCGGTGATCAGGAACTGCATTGAAATCATCTCTCGGGCCTCCTTGCGGCGCAGTGGTGTTGATCAACTGCTAACACGCCGCTCCTGTTCAGGGGAGTCCCGGCACGCGGCAGATCTGTCGCGCGTGTTTGGGATCCGTCTGCAAAAAAGGCCGACCCGGTTCTGGTCCGCTTCAGGTCGGTGCGCGCAGCACGCGGGGAACTTTGAACTCGACCCGCTCGACCGCGGTTTCCACGATGTCGACGGTGACATCGAAACGGGCACGGAAGGCATCGATGACCTCGTTCACCAGCAGTTCCGGCGCAGAGGCGCCTGCGGTGATGGCGATGCTGCGGATCCCTTCGAGGGCGCGCCAGTCGATATTCTCGGCCCGCTGCACAAGCTGGGAATAAGCGCAGCCCGCCTTGGCGCCGACTTCGACCAGGCGCCGCGAATTGGAGGAATTGGGCGCGCCGACCACCAGCAGTGCGTCGGATTTTGGCGCCACGGCCTTTACCGCTTCCTGGCGGTTGGTCGTGGCATAGCAGATGTCTTCCTTGTGGGGGCCGACGATATTGGGAAACCGCGCCTCAAGCGCTGCAACGATGTCCTTGGTGTCGTCCACCGACAAGGTGGTTTGCGTCACATAGGCGAGCCGGTCCGGATCGCGGACCTCGACCGAGGCGACGTCACCGGGGGTTTCGACCAGAAGAACCTCGCCTTCGGGCAATTGGCCCATGGTGCCGATTGTCTCTGGGTGGCCCTTGTGGCCGATCATGATCATCTGCAGGCCCGCCTCGGCGTGGCGCTGGGCCTCGATATGGACCTTGGACACCAGCGGGCAAGTGGCGTCCACATAGACCATCTGACGTTTTTCCGCTTCTGCGGGGACGGATTTCGGAACCCCATGCGCGGAGAAGATCACGGGGCGGTCGAGCGGGCATTCGTCCAGTTCCTCGACAAAGACGGCGCCTTTGGCGCGCAGCCCATCAACAACGTATTTGTTGTGCACGATCTCATGGCGCACGTAGACCGGTGCGCCCCATTTCTCCAGCGCCATCTCCACGATCTTGATCGCCCGGTCCACGCCCGCGCAAAAACCGCGCGGGGCGGCCAGGTAAAGGGTCAGGGCCGGCTTCGCGGGCTGATTTGTCTGGGCCTGCTGGCCGGAGGACAGGTCTGAAGTCATGGTCGCGCATCTCCTTGCACGGCAGAGGTAGGGTTTTCCGGCCGCAAGGTCCAGAGGCAGCTGCCTGTTGCAGGCCGCCCTAGGGCATCCTGCTGAAAACGACTGTAGATTGTCGCAGAAATGACGGAATGTTAACCTGATGCAGGCAGGCTGCTGTTTTGGATAAGGTGATTTCAGTGCTTTGCCTGCGGTTAGAGTGCGGGACTGAAAACACCGGTTTTCGCGAAACCCTCTTTACAGGGCGAGCGTTTGGTCTTGGGGGCCGGAGTGGCGGACGTAGCGAGTACAAAGAAAATCAGCAGCACCGCTGAATGGCGCGCGGTCGAGGACAGTATGGAACGTCGGTTCCGTACGGTACGGACCACGGCCAATCTTGTTGTGGTGATGAGTGTTCTGTGGATGGGTTTTGGCATCTACATGGGAGAGCTGACGGTCGTCGAAATCGCCCTGATCGCCGGCGCCGGTTCAGCGGCTGCCTGGTATTTGATGCGCACGCGGCACAAAATGGCGGCGCGGCTAATCTGGTTCGTCGCCGGCCTGTGCACGGTTCTGGGCGGGGTTTTCAACCTGCACCCGGCCAGCAGCGTCGAGTTCATGTTCGTGGCGCTTCTCGGCGGGCCGTTCATGGCCTTCTCTCTGAAGCGGGAAAAGCCCTATATTATCGGGCTGATCGTGGCGGTTCTGTGTGCCTGGATCGGGTACCGGCTGCTGGGCTATGATTACTTTGGCTCTCCGATCTTTGACGAGGAATTTTCTCGGACCTACCTGTCGATACCGATCATGCTGACCGTCTTCGGCATTATCATGATCGAGATGATGGCCTTTGGGCAGCTGACGGATTCCTACGGTCAGGAACTGTGGAAATCGCATCAGAAAGAGCGCAAGGCCAATCGTGCCAAAAGCGAATTTTTGGCCGCGATGAGCCATGAAATCCGTACCCCGATGAACGGGGTCATCGGCATGGTCGAAATTCTGGAGAGCACCGAGCTTTCCCCGGAACAGCGGCGTATCCTGCATGCGATCAAGGAGTCGTCGTCTTCCTTGCTGTGGATCATCGACGATATTCTGGACGTGTCGAAAATCGAAGCGGGCAAGATGGAGCTGTCGAATGCGCCGATGCGTTTGTTGCCCGTTGTCGAAAGCGTCGCCGAAACCCTGCGGGCCCATGCAGATCAGAAACGGGTCGAATTGTCCCTGTCGGTGCAGGCGAACCTGCCGGATTCTATCCTGGGAGACGCCGGTCGTCTGCGTCAGGTGCTGCTGAATCTGCTCGGAAATGCGATCAAGTTTTCGGCACCGCAGTCGGATGAACCCGTCGGCCAGGTCAGCTTGCGGGTGCAGTTGCAGGGGGACGATTGGATCGAGTTCGTCGTCGAAGATAATGGTATCGGCATGGATGCAGAGGTTCAGAAGGCGATCTTTCAGCCCTTTGAACGCTCCGGGGATGTGGTCAAGCGTATGATCCAGGGCAATGGTCTGGGGCTGACCATCGTCAAACAGCTTGCAGAGAAGATGGGCGGCGAAATCTCGGTCGATAGTACTCTGGGAGACGGGGCGACTTTTACTCTGCGGCTGCCGGTGGCGGATGCCTCCGGCCCGCTCAAATGCCTGCGGCTGTCGGGGAAACAAGTCGTTGCCATGCTGCCCAAGGGCACTGATCGGGCCTGCTGGTCTTCTTATGCGCTGGCGGCGGATTGCGATATTAAATGGGTCGCAAATCGGGATGAGTACATGGCGATCGCGCGCAAGGCGGGACCCGACAAGATCTTTGTGCTGACGGCACCGACCGAGCAGGATCGTACGAGTGAATGGCTGCGCAGCCGGATCGAAGAAGAAGCGCCAGGCGTCAAGCTGCTGTCCCTGAGCCGCGACCGGACCGATGTCACGGGCATTCGCGCCCCGGGACGGTATTCGGTTCAGGACCTGCCGGTGATCCCCAAACATTTCTGGGACGGTCTGGCTTACCTGTCCGGTAGGGCGGCGCCGCAGGACCAGACGCGGGGCGCCCCCGTCTCTGAAGCGTCGGGACATGTCGGCGGGCGCATCCTGGTGGCTGAGGACAACGAGATCAATCAGGCCGTTTTTGAATCCCAGTTGGAACTGCTGGGGTATTCCGCAACGATTGTCCGGGACGGCAAGGAATGCCTTGAGGCCTGGGAGACCGGTCAGTTTGACCTTGTGCTGACGGATTGCCAGATGCCGACGATGGACGGGTTTGAGCTGACGGCCGCCCTGCGCGCGGCCGAAGCCCGGGACGGGCGCGGTCATACGCCGGTGATTGCCGTCACGGCCAATGCGCTGGAAGGGGAGGCGGATAAATGCCTTGCGGCGGGCATGGATGACTACTTGTCAAAGCCGGTGACCATTGCTGCGCTTGAAAAGGTTTTGAACGTTCATATGCCATCGGGCTCGGCGCTGCCGCAGGGGCTGGGGCGGCCACCGCCTGCTGCCCGTTCTGCCGGAGGATAAAAGCCCGAAGGTAGAAGGGGGCGGGGGAGCCGAGAACGGCCGGTGTTTCCTGCAGTTTTTGTCCGACAAGGGACAGGAGTACAAAGAAAGGCGCCCCGAGTGGTTGGGCGCCTTTCTTTTGTTTTGATATCTGAAGGGCGGAGCAGCCCCAATATTCAGCTGTGTGAGGTCAGGACTGGGCCGCTGCGGGGGTGCGCTGCTCGTTCGGGTATTCGCGCGGCGGGCGGCCAATCACATCCTTGAGCTCTTCCAGCTCGATGAAATTGTCGGCCTGACGGCGCAGTTCGTCCGAGATCATCGGCGGCTGGCTGCGGATGGTCGACACCACCGATACCCGAACGCCCTGCCGCTGCAGGCTGGCGATCAGCGGGCGGAAGTCGCCATCTCCTGAGAACAGCACGATATGGTCCACACGTGGCGCCAGCTCCATGGCATCGACGGTCAGTTCGATATCCATGTTTCCTTTGACCTTCCGGCGGCCCATGCTGTCAGTGTATTCCTTGGCTGGCTTTGTAACCATGGTGAAGCCATTGTAATGCAGCCAGTCGACCAGAGGGCGGATCGGAGAATACTCGTCATTTTCCAGCAGTGCCGTATAATAAAAGGCCCGCAGAAGCTTGCCGCGACGCATGAATTCTTGCCGCAAAAGCTTGTAATCGATGTCAAAACCCAATGCCTTGGCGGCTGCGTATAGATTCGATCCATCGATGAACAGCGCAAGCCGTTCGTCTTTGTAAAACATCAAAATTGTCCTTCCGATATAACTATTCCGCCAGTGTACCGTGAGTGAATGCTAAAAAGCGGCGAAACAGGTGGACTTAATGTAAGTTATTTGACATCTGCCGCAAGTGGAAGGATTTTCGGAAGCGAGGCCAAAATGACCGAAAACCGGTCAAAATCACTGATTGCACTGGGAGGAAACCTGAACCTGCGCGATTTGTTGCCGCAAGACACCCTTGCGGCGGCCGTCGGGGAATTGCCCGGTGCGGGAATTTCCTTGCGCGCGGTTTCCCGGTTTTTCAGGACGCCCAGTTTTCCTGCGGGGGCCGGGCCCGACTATGCCAATGCTGTCGTTGAGATCGAAACAAGCCTTTCTGCGCAGGCACTGCTGACCCGGCTGCACGAGATCGAGGCGCATTATGCCCGCGAGCGCGGAGAGCGCTGGGGTATGCGGACGCTTGATCTCGATCTGATCTCGTTAGGAGACAGTGTCCTGCCGGATCAGGATGAATATGTCCGCTGGCGCGATCTGCCGCTGGAAGTGCAGATGGAGGCAACGCCGGACCAACTGATTCTACCGCATCCGCGGGTGCAGGACCGCGCCTTTGTTCTGGTGCCGCTGTGCGACATCGCGCCGGACTGGTGTCATCCTGTGCTGCAAAAAACAGCCGCCCAGATGCGGGATGCCCTGCCAAAAGCAGATATCGACAGCGTTATCCCGATATATTGACTCGTTTCGGGGTTTTCTTCGCTTGTCAATAAAAACATATGGGCGTAGAAGTCTCCCTTCCGGACCCACTAATATTTTGGAGAGTCGCCCATGGCCCGCGTGACGGTTGAAGATTGCGTAGACAAAGTCCCCAACCGGTTTGAGCTGGTAATGCTTGCGGCCCATCGTGCCCGCGAGATTTCGGCAGGCGCCCCGATCACCGTGGAGCGTGACAACGACAAGAACCCCGTCGTGTCGCTGCGCGAGATCGCAGAAGAGACCCAGAGCGCCGACGAGCTGCGTGAGCGTCTGATCGAAAGCAACCAGACCCAGATCGAAGTCGACGAGCCCGAAGAGGATTCGATGGCGCTGCTGATGGGGGCCGACAACGACAAACCCTCCGAGGACGATATGTCCGAGGAAAAACTGCTGCGTGCGCTGATGGAGGCCCAGAGCCAGGGCTGAGCGGCGCAGAGATTGCTACCTGAGGCTGCGGACCGGATATGACTTCTGCTGAAATTTCCGCCGGAGATCTGATTGCTCTGGTCCGCAACTATAACCCCAAGACAAACGCGGATCGCATCGCCGAAGCCTATGCCTTTGGCGAAGAGATGCACAAAGGCCAGTTCCGCCACTCGGGTGAACCCTATTTCACCCATCCGGTGGCCGTCGCAGCGATCCTGACCGAGCAGCGCCTTGATGATGCGACCATCATCACCGCGCTGCTGCACGACACCATCGAAGATACCAAAGCGTCTTATGACGAGGTTGCCCGCCGATTTGGCGATGAGGTGGCCATGCTGGTTGATGGGGTCACCAAGCTGACCAACCTGCAACTGTCGAGCCGAGAAACCAAGCAGGCGGAAAACTTCCGCAAGCTGTTCATGGCGATGTCCAAGGATCTGCGGGTGATCCTGGTGAAGCTGGCTGACCGGTTGCACAATATGCGCACGATCAAGGCGATGCGTCCGGAAAAACAGGCGCAGAAAGCCCGCGAAACCATGGATATCTACGCGCCTCTGGCCGGACGCATGGGCATGCAGTGGATGCGCGAAGAGCTGGAGGATCTGGCGTTCCGGGTGCTGAACCCCGAGGGCCGCCAGTCGATCATCCGCCGTTTCGTGACATTGCAGCGCGAAACCGGCGATGTGATCCACCGGATCACCGGCGATATGCGCGCCGAGTTGGAAAAGGCCGGGATCGAAGCCGAAGTCTTTGGCCGCGCCAAGAAGCCTTATTCGATCTGGCGCAAGATGCAGGCCAAGGATCAGGGGTTCTCGCGCCTCTCCGATATCTACGGTTTCCGTGTGATTACCCAGTCCGAGGAAGACAGCTATCGCGCGCTGGGCGCCATCCACCAGCGCTGGCGGGCGGTTCCGGGCCGGTTCAAGGATTACATCAGTCAGCCGAAATCCAACGGGTATCGTTCGATCCACACCACGGTGTCTGGCCGTGACGGCAAGCGTGTCGAGGTGCAGATCCGCACCCGCCAGATGCACGATGTGGCCGAAACCGGCGTTGCCGCGCATTGGTCCTATCGCGATGGCGTGCGCTCGGAAAACCCATTTGCGGTGGATCCGGCGAAATGGATTTCCTCGCTCACCGAACAGTTCGACGCCGAGGAGGATCACGATGAATTCCTCGAAGCGGTCAAGCTGGAGATGTATTCCGACCAGGTCTTCTGCTTCACGCCCAAGGGGGACGTGATCAAGCTGCCCAAGGGCGCGACGCCGATCGACTTCGCTTATGCAATCCACACCCGTATCGGCCATGCCTGCGTTGGCGCCAAGGTGGATGGCATCCGGGTGCCGCTGTGGTCGCGGCTGCGCAATGGCCAGTCGGTCGAGGTGATCACCGCCGAAGGACAGACGCCGCAGGTCAGCTGGCTGGAAATCGCCACCACTGGCAAGGCTCGCACCGCCATCCGCCGCTCGTTGCGTGAAGCGGACCGGGCACGCTTCGTCAAGCTTGGGCATGAATTGGCGCGCTCGGCCTTTGAGCATGTGAACCGCAAGGCAACAGACAAGGCGCTGGAAACAGCGGCCCGGGCGCTGCGCGTCGGTACTGTCGATGAACTGCTTGCCCGTCTGGGCGCGGCAGAGATCGTGGCCCATGATGTCGTTCAGGCGGTCTACCCCGAGCTGACCGCCCACGAGAGCGAGGAAATCTCGCCACGCCGCGCGGTGATCGGTCTGGAGCCGGGGCAAAGCTTTGAACGCGCGCCATGCTGCCAGCCCCTGCCTGGCGAGCGGATCATTGGCATCACCTACCGCGGCCAAGGCGTAGTCGTGCATGCGGCCGATTGTGACCGGCTGGGCGAATTTGAAGAGCAGCCGGAGCGCTGGGTCGATGTGCATTGGCATAGCGGCACCCACCCGGCCGTCTATAACACCACGCTTGAGATGATCGTCGGCAACGATGCAGGCGTGCTGGGGCGGATTTGTACATTGATTGGTGAGAAGAAGGCCAATATTTCGGACCTGGAATTTGTTGATCGGAAACCAGACTTTTACCGGCTTATGATCAATGTCGAGCTGCGGGATGTGGAACAGCTCCATTCCCTCATGTTGACGTTGGAGGCGGAAAGTCATGTCGCCGAAGTGGTGCGGTTCAGGGAAAAACCGGTAAAGCACACAATTCCGGGATAATGGTTCGGCTGGAACCGGGAAGGACGCAGACCGTTGGTATTCAGGCGCCGGGACAGACGTCCGCCCCTTCGTGCGGTTGCGGATTTTTTCTGGCCTCGGGGCGGCTGGACCCGGGCGTTTCACTACGTCAAGCACCGCGTCCGCAGGCTTCCCGATTCGCCTGAACGCATTGCCCGCGGCATCTGGGCTGGGGTCTTTACCACCTTCACACCGTTCTACGGGATGCATTTCGTTGTGGCGGCGATCATCGCGCGGGTGATGAATGGCAATATCCTTGCGGCGCTCAGCTCGACCTTCTTCGGCAACCCTCTGACCTATGTGCCGATCGGGGTGGCCTCGCTGCAGACCGGCCACTGGCTGCTGGGCACCCATTTTGACGAGGAAGTGGACAAGTCTCTGGTGGGCAAATTTTTCGCTGCCGGTGACGATCTGAAGAACAACCTCTTTGCCCTCTACAGTGACCGCCCGGCGGATTGGCACGGGTTGCAGGTGTTCTACAACGAGGTGTTCTATCCCTATATGATCGGCGGCATCATTCCGGGCATCATCTGCGCCACGGTTTGCTATATGGTCAGCCTGCCGCTGATCCGGGCCTATCAGCAGCGCCGCCGGGCCAAGATCAAGGCCAAGTTTGAAGAGATCAAACGCCGCGCCGCGCTGGAAGGTGCGGAAAGCACAGAACCTCCGGCGAAGAAGGGGTTGAAAACCAGCCTCAAGTCATCGCTGGGTGCGCGTGTGAAACGCCGCGCGGATTAGACCGCAGTGGTTTCCCTAAACAGGATGGAAAATCGGGGTTGCCCCCAGAGTTTGCCTGTCTAGTCTCTGGCGCAGGACATTCCTTTCAGGACCGAGGACCATGGCAGAGAACAAGGCACAGAACAGGTTGAGGCTGGGCGTCAACATCGACCACGTGGCCACCGTGCGCAACGCCCGCGGCGGTGACAACCCGGATCCGGTGCGCGCCGCTCTGCTGGCGCAGAACGCAGGCGCCGACGGGATCACTGCACACCTGCGCGAAGATCGCCGCCATATCATCGATAGCGACATCGAAGGCATGATGCAGGTGCTGCAGGCGCCGCTGAATTTTGAAATGGCTGCCACTGAAGAAATGCAGGCCATCGCCCTGCGTCACAAGCCCCATGCGGTTTGCCTGGTGCCGGAGAAGCGCGAAGAGCGCACCACCGAGGGCGGGCTGGACGTGGCCGGGAATGACAATGCGCTGGCAGAATACATCACCCCCCTGCGCGAGGCGGGCAGCCGGGTGTCCATGTTCATCGCTGCCGATAAGGCCCAGGTCGAAGCCAGCCACCGCATCGGCGCGCCGGTGATCGAACTGCACGCAGGTGCCTATGCGGATGCCTGGGCCGAAGGTCGCTGGGACGAGCGTGACGCCGAACTGGCGAAGATCACCGAAATGGCCGCCTATGCGCATGAGCTGGGGTTGGAGGTCCATGTCGGACACGGTTTGACCTACGACAGCGTTGGCCCCATCGCTGCCTTGCCGCAGGTTATGGAGCTGAACATCGGTCATTTCCTGATCGGCGAAGCCCTGTTTGTGGGGCTGCCTGCAGCCATCGCGGAAATGCGCCGCCGGATGGATGCCGCGCGCAGCGGGGCGGAGGCATGAACCTCAAACGCTTTACGCTGGTCTATGTGGCTACGGCTCTAGGGGTGATCGCGGTTGTCTATGCCGTGCAGGTCCTTTTGGGTCATAACATTGCCAATGGCGGGATGAGCATCATTCCTGCCATCGTTGCGGCGATGGTCGAAGGGCAACGATATGCCAAGGCAGAACGTGCGGTGCCGGACAGCGCCGTTCTGTGGCGGTTTGCAAAGGCTGCGGCGCTGATGATCCTTGGTCTGAGCCTGATTTTCGTGGTGCTTCTCAGCCTCATCATGCCGCCGCTGCGTCAGATGATGAGCGATCCGGTTGGGGCCAGTGTCCTGTTTGGGGGCGCGCTGCTGCAGGCGGCGCTGGGGCTTGTGCTGGTGCGGTTCTTTACCGGCATGGGTGCGAAATCCCAACTGACCGCGATCCGCAAGAAAGAAGAGCGGGACTGACCGCCATGGGTGCTTCATGATCCTTGGCATCGGGACCGATCTGGCCAACATTGACCGCATCCAGCGCACGCTGGACCGTTTTGGCGACCGGTTCCGCAACCGGGTCTTTACCGAGGTCGAACAGCGCAAGTCCGAGCGTCGCCGTGATGTGGCGGGCACCTATGCAAAACGCTGGGCGGCCAAGGAGGCGTGTTCCAAGGCGCTGGGAACCGGGCTGCGCATGGGCATCGCCTGGAAAGACATGTCCGTCAGCAACCTGCGCACCGGCCAGCCCGTCATGCATGTGACCGGCTGGGCTGCGGACAGACTCGCCAAGATGACCCCGCCGGGCCACGAGGCGCATATCCATGTCACCCTGACCGATGATCACCCCTGGGCGCAGGCCATCGTGATGATCGAAGCGCGACCCTTTGCTGACGCAGCGGGGGAATCCGGCGGGGATGCTTGACTTAGACCCAGCCGGGCCGCATGTAGCCCCCGACCCAACCTACAACACCGGAGAGCCTGATGACGGCCAAATCCAATGCCGGACACTCGATCCTTGAGACGATAAAGACCATTGTCTACGCGCTGCTGATTGCCGGCGTGTTCCGGACGTTGTTCTTTCAGCCGTTCTGGATCCCTTCGGGTTCGATGAAGGAGACGCTGCTGATTGGTGATTTCCTGTTCGTGAACAAGATGGCGTACGGTTACTCCTATGCTTCCTGCCCCAGCGTACGGTTGGGCAGTATCGGGATCGACGTTGATGCCAGCGACATCTGCGGCTTTCTGGACGGGGAAAACACCCGCATTCTGGGAAGTGAGCCCGAGCGCGGTGATGTTGTCGTCTTCCGGCATCCGGTGACGGGCACTGATTTCATCAAGCGACTGATCGGCCTGCCCGGCGACCGTATTCAGGTGACCAATGGCGTTCTGCAGATCAATGGCACTGCTGTCGCGCTGCAGGACGCAGGCGACTTCGAGGAGCTGATGGAGCGTCAGGGGCCGATCGGCTCTTACCCGCGCTGCGAGAACGCACCGGTGGGTGAGGGCGCGTCCTGTGCCAAATCACGGCAGATCGAAACCTTGCCGGGTGGAGTGGAGCATGTAATCCTGAATATCGCCAATCAGGGCATGGATCACACGGGCGTTTATCAGGTGCCCGAAGGCCATTATTTCTTCATGGGCGACAACCGCGACAATTCCAGCGATAGCCGCCTGCCGCAATCTGCCGGTGGTGTCGGCTTCGTACCGTTTGAAAACCTGATCGGGCGCGCGGATCGCATCATGTTCTCTTCTGCCGGGCGCTCGATGCTGTATTTCTGGACCTGGCGTGGTGATCGTTTCTTCAAGGGGATCGAGTGAAACTGTCTAAAGACATGCGGGCATTTGAGGATCGGATCGGGCACAGCTTTGCCCGGCCCGAACTTTTGCTGCGCGCGCTGACCCATGCTTCGGTGTCTTCGCCGAACCGTAAGGACAACCAGCGGCTGGAATTCCTGGGCGATAGGGTGCTGGGCCTCGTGATGTCCACCGCGCTGTTGGAACATGACAAGACCGCGACCGAAGGCCAGCTGGCGCCGCGCTTTAACGCGCTGGTGCGCAAGGAAGCCTGCGCCGATGTCGCCCGCGAGATCGACCTTGGGTCCGTCTTGAAACTGGGCCGGTCTGAAATGATGTCCGGCGGGCGCCGCAAGGAGGCCCTGCTGGGCGATGCGATGGAGGCGGTAATCGCCGCCGTCTACAAGGACGCCGGGTTCGAAGCAGCGCAGGAGATGATCCTGCGGCTGTGGGGATCGCGTATCGGCAAGGTCGAGGACGACGCCCGCGACCCGAAGACCGCTTTGCAGGAATATGTGCAGGCGCGCCGCCAGAACCCGCCGGCCTATGTGCAGGTTGCCCGCGAAGGCCCGGATCACCAGCCGATCTTTACCATCGCGGTCCGACTGGATGACGGGACTGAGGAACAGGCCAGCGCCGGGTCGAAACGGCAGGCTGAACAGGCCGCTGCCAAGGCGCTTTTGACACGATTGGAGCAAGACACATGACCACACGCGCCGGGTTCATTGCCCTGATCGGAGAGCCGAACGCAGGCAAATCCACCCTTTTGAACCGCATGGTGGGGGCCAAGGTCTCGATCGTGACCCACAAGGTACAGACCACCCGCGCCCGGATCCGGGGCGTGGCGATGGAGGGCGACAGCCAGCTTGTGTTTGTCGACACGCCCGGCCTGTTCAAACCGCGCCGCCGACTGGACCGCGCCATGGTAGCGGCCGCTTGGGGCGGCGCTGCGGATGCGGATGTGGTGGTGTTGCTGATCGAGGCCCATCGCGGCGTTACCGAAGGCGTGGAGCGCATCCTTGAAGGGCTGGCCGACATAGGCAAGGGCCGCACTGTGGCGCTGGCGATCAACAAGATCGACAAGGTGCAGGCCGAGGACCTCCTCGCGCTGACCAAGAAGCTGAACGACGCCTATGAATTCTCCGAAACCTTCCTGATTTCCGCCGAACGCGGCCACGGGGTCGAGGATCTACGTCACTGGTTGGCAGAGCAGGTCCCCGAGGGGCCGTGGCTTTACCCTGAGGATCAGATCGCTGATCTGCCCATGCGCATGATCGCGGCAGAGATGACCCGCGAGAAACTGACGCTCCGCTTGCATCAGGAACTGCCCTACCAGTTGACCGTCGAGACCGAGAACTGGGAAGAGCGCAAGGATGGCTCCGCCAAGATCGACCAGATCATCTATGTGGTCCGCGATGGTCACAAGGGCATCGTTCTGGGCAAGCGCGGCGAAACCATCAAGGCCGTCAGCCAGGCTGCCCGCGCCGAGTTGGAAGAGTTCCTGGACCGCAAGGTGCATCTGTTCCTGCAGGTCAAGGTCCGCCCGAACTGGCTCGAAGAATCCGAACGCTATTCGGAGATGGGACTTGATTTCAAAGACGGAAACGCATGAGCCGTCTGACCGCGCGCTTTTGGGTCGATGCCTATCTTGCCCGGCTCCGGTTTTCTGACATCCCGGCCTTTGTGACTGCGCATGGCGATGACACCGCCGGCGCGGTTCTGGTCAAGCTGAACACACTTGATGGGCAGGCGCAGGCCTTTCACCGCTCTTACGATCTGATGAGCGGTGACCGTAAGTGGGTTCTACTGGCCGAAGGGCCAGAGACTGATGTGGATGCCTCGGTCCGGCGGCAGGGCGAGTTTGACCCTGACCTCTGGGTGATCGAGGTCGAGGACCGGCAGGGTCGTCACCTGCTGGATGAACCGGGGCTGGAGTAGGCGATGGACTGGCGTGACCACGGCATATTGCTGACCGTGCGCCGCCACGGGGAAAGCGCCGCCATCATCGATGTCTTTACCGAAGGGCACGGGCGCCATGCCGGGGTCGTGCGTGGTGGCGCCGGGCGGCGGATGGCGCCGATCCTGCAACCGGGGGCGCAGCTGGATCTGACTTGGCGCGCGCGGCTTGAGGAACATCTGGGCAGTTATCAGGCTGAACCCCTGCGCAGCCGCGCGGCGGCGGCCCTGTCCGGGCGGTTGGCTCTCGCGGGCCTCAATGCGGTGACAGCGCTTTTGTCCTTTTGCCTGCCGGAACGCGAAGCCTACCCGGCGCTATACGCGCGCACGGAACAACTCTTGGATCTTCTCGATCAAGAAGACCTCTGGCCGCTGGCCTATCTGCATTGGGAGGTGGCGCTGCTGGAGGAGATGGGATTTGGCCTGGATCTGACGGCCTGCGCCGTCACCGGGGCAGAGGAGGGGCTGGTCTATGTCTCGCCCAAAACCGGGCGCGCGGTGTCGGCTGCGGGGGCAGGGGATTGGGCGGACCGTTTGTTGCCGCTGCCACCGGTGCTTTTGGGGCAGGGGGCGGCAGAGGATCCCGAGATCGCGATTGCCCTGCGCACCACTGGTTATTTCCTCGAAAGCCATCTGGCGCCCGCTTTGGGCAACCGCCCCCTGCCCGAGACGCGCGGGCGGCTGGTGGATCTGATCAGCCGTCGGCCGTGAACAGCATCTCGCGGCCTGACCCATTGCGCAGGATCAGCACGTCGCCGGTGACTTCGGCCTCGCCCATGGTTTGCAGCGCCTCCAGGAAACGGGTTTCTTCCAGCAATTCGGGGCAAACCTTGCGGGTCGATGAAAGGCCTGTGGTATCGAACCAGGGGTAGGGTGCGGTGGATTCGGCGCGGTAAGCGTTGCAGGGCGCCTGTCCCGCGATCTTGCCGGGGGCGGGGAATTCCAGCGTCGCGGCAGCGCTGAAGGGCGCGCCATCAATCTGGCTCAGCCGCCATGTCTTGCCCGCTGCACCATAGGCCGACAGGGTTTCGTCCCCGGCGCAGGCAGTTAGGGCAACCAGCAGGACCGGTACCAGACGGGCGGGCCATGAAATCATTTTTATGAAATGGGAAACGGGCATAGGGCAGCCTTCTTCGTATTCAATCAGAGCAGCAATCCGCGGTCAATTTTTGCGGGTCTTCAACCGACGGGGGACTAGGTTCGTCGCGTGGTAGGACAGATTGCCGTGGGACACCAGCGCCGACCGGTAACCAAGTGGTTCACTTCATGGGGGGCATGCAGCGATGATTGAAAGGAACACCGCCTGCCGGGAGCCGTTACCTCAATAAAAAGAGGCCCGGCACAAGGCCGGGCCAGTCGGGGATGCCCCCGGGGAGTGATAGGTGTGAAGGGGGTCAGGCCAGCAGTCGGCGGGCAATGACCTGCGCCTGAATTTCGGCGGCCCCTTCGAAGATGTTCAGGATCCGGGCGTCGCACAGCACGCGGGAGATCTTGTACTCCAGCGCAAAGCCGTTGCCGCCGTGGATCTGCAGACCGTTGTCCGCTGCCGCCCAGGCAACACGGGCGCCCAGCAGTTTGGCCATGCCGGCCTCAAGGTCGCAGCGGTGGCCGTTGTCCTTTTCCCAAGCCGAGAAATAGGTCAGCTGGCGAGCAACCATGATCTCCACCGCCATCATTGCCAGTTTCGACGACACCCGTGGGAAGTTTATCAGGGATTTTCCGAACTGCTTGCGGTCCTGTGCATATTGCATCGCGATATCCAGCGCCGATTGCGCCACGCCGATGGCGCGGGCTGCGGTCTGGATACGGGCGCTTTCAAAGGTCTCCATCAGCTGTTTGAAGCCTTTGCCTTCTTCGCCGCCCAGAAGGTTCTCACCCTTGACCTTGAACCCGTCAAAGCCAAGCTCATATTCCTTCATGCCGCGATAGCCCAGAACCTCGATTTCACCGCCGGTCATGCCTTCGGTCGGGAAGGGGTTCTCATCAGTGCCGGGCGTTTTTTCCGCCAGGAACATCGACAAACCGCGGTGATCGGTGGTGTCGGGGTTAGTGCGTGCCAAGAGGGTCATCACATGGGTCCGGGCCGCATGGGTGATCCAGGTCTTGTTGCCGGTAACCTCGTAATCGCCATCGGCGTTCTTCACCGCGCGGGTACGCAGCGAGCCAAGGTCCGACCCGGTGTTCGGCTCGGTAAAGACGGCGGTGGGCAGGATTTCGGCGCTGGCGATCTTGGGCAGCCAGTTGGCCTTCTGCTCATCCGTGCCGCCGGCGATGATCAGCTCGGCCGCGATTTCAGAGCGGGTGCCAAGGCTGCCGACACCGATATAACCGCGCGACAGCTCTTCGGAGACCACGCACATCGACGCCTTGGACAGTCCGAAGCCGCCAAATTCCTCAGGGATGGTCAGGCCAAAGACGCCCATCTCGGCCAACTCGTTGATAATCTCGATCGGGATCAGCTCATCCTTGAGGTGCCATTCGTGAGCAAAGGGCTCGACCTTTTCCAGCGCGTAGCGGCGGAACTGGTCGCGGATCATCTCCAGTTCTTCGTCCAGGCCCGAGGCGCCGAACATGACCGAACCGGCCTGTTCCTGCATAAGTTCAACCAGACGCGTGCGGGCAGCAGCGGAGTTGCCAGCCTGGCACAGGGTGGTGATTTCTGCGCTGTCGAGCAGGCTTTGGGCCGAGGCGTCCAGTCCCAGATCGTTCAGGCGGATGATCTCACCCTGGTTCATCTGGATGCCGCCGCGCATCTGCGCCAGGTATTCGCCAAAGGCGATCTGGTGGATCAGCTGCTCCATTTCGTTGAACTTGCCCTCGGATTGCATCCGCTCGGCCCAGTTCTGCATCTGGCGCAGGCTGTAGACGTAGGTGGCAAGCCAGGACAGCCCGTGGGCCGCAGTCTGGTGCTGCTCTACCAGTGCGCCGGAAACGCGGCCATCGGCTGTGACCAGATCGCGGACCGCGCCGCGGGCAGTCTCCAGCAGTTGGTCAAGCGGGCCAAGCGTCGCTGCGGTCAGCGTCAAAAGGTCGGGGAGTACAATCGGCTTCATTTGCAAGTCCTGTCCGTCGTGGGCCATGAGTCACATCCTTCTTCGGTCGCTTGGTGGTAAACATTTCGCAGTTGCAGCGCAATAAAAATACGCCGCGATGCGGCATATCGACCAAAAGTTTCGTGTTTATTTTGCTGCTGCAGCGGTCTGGACCTATCGCTATGAAGAGGCATGACAAGTCTTTTTTCTGCTTTCACACCGTCTGAACTGGCGGCGGCCTTTGCTGTTGCGCTGGTCGCGGGCACGGTCAAAGGGATGGTTGGTTTTGCCATGCCGATGATTCTCGTCTCTGGTCTCAGCATGTTCATGCCGCCGGAAATCGCCTTGGCCGGGCTGATCCTGCCGACGGTTGTGACCAACGGAATGCAGGCCTTTCGTCACGGCTTTGCCGCAGCGGTTCAGTCCTTGAAACGCTTCCGGCTGTTCCTTCTGGTGGGGCTGGTGTTTCTTCTGACCAGTGCCCAGCTGGTGCGGGTTCTGCCGCAGCAGGTGATGCTGCTGATCATCGGCGTTCCGGTGTCCCTGTTCGCCCTGACACAGCTGATGGGCAAGCAGCTGACACTCGCCAGGCCCACGCCCCGGTCCGAAGTGCTGGTGGGCGGCTTTGCCGGGCTGATCGGCGGCATGTCGGGCATCTGGGGGCCGCCGACGGTGGCCTATCTGACCGCCCTTGGCACGGAAAAGAGCGAGCAAATCCGTGTGCAGGGCGTGATCTACGGCATGGGGGCGGTCGCCCTGTTGGCGGGGCACATCGGCTCGGGTGTCATGCGGGCTGAAACCGCGCCGTTTTCGGTGGCACTGATCCTGCCTGCGGTGATGGGCATGTGGATCGGCGGACGTCTGCATGATCGTATCGATCAGGTTGCCTTCCGCCGTCTGACGCTGTTCGTCCTGCTGGTTGCGGGGTTGAATTTGCTCCGCCGCGCGCTGATGCTGTGATCAGTATCCGTTGATTAGACAGATCCGGGCCTGAAGACTACAAGCAGGGGCAGGAAGACCGACATGGGCAACCGTCTGAATGCAAGCCAGCTTGCGCTTGGATCCATCGCGATCTCCTTGATTGTTCTGGCGCTCAAGCTTGTCGCCTGGTGGGTCACCGGGTCCATTGCGCTATTTTCCGATGCTCTTGAGTCCCTGGTGAATGTGGGCGGTGCATTCTTGGCGTGGCTCGCGGTGCGCTATGCAAGCCGTCCTGCGGATGCCGGCCACCCGTTCGGGCACCACAAGGCGGAATATTTTTCGGCCGTTGCCGAAGGCATCATGATCATCATCGCTGCCTTCCTGATCCTTGAGCAATCGATCTATGCATTAATGCGGCCTATCGCGCCCGCTGATTGGGGAATGGCAGGTCTTTGGATCAACGCTGTCGCGATGGTGGCCAACCTGCTCTGGGCGCGCCTGCTGATCGGGCGGGGCGGGGCGTTGCGGTCTCCGGCTCTGGTGGCAGGCGGGCGTCACCTGATGAGTGATGTCTGGACGTCGGTTGGGGTTCTGTTCGGCCTTGGTCTGGCACTGTGGACAGGGTGGAGCTGGCTGGATCCGGCGCTGGCTCTGATCGTGGCGGTCAACATCTTGCGCGAGGGCTATGGAGTGGTGGCCTCCTCGGTCAACGGCTTGATGGATTCGGCTGCTCCGCCGGACGAGCGGGAGGAGATCGAGGAAATCATCCACCGCTCTGCAGAAGGTGCCCTGCAGGTGCACGGGCTAAAGACGCGCCGGGCGGGCACAGCTTTGTTCGTGGAATTTCATATGGTGGTTGCGGGCATGATGACGGTGCGTGCGGCCCATGACATCTGCGACCGGGTAGAGGACGCGATCCGGGCCGAGTTGCCAGAGGCAAAGGTGAACATCCACGTGGAGCCCGAGCACAAGCTGGAGAAGACGGGTATCTCTCCGCGCTGAGGTGATTGCATTTCCGCACCAGTTTCCGTTTAACCCATGCCAAAGAGGCACAGGGCAGGAGCGCAGCACATGGCGATGAAATGGGACAGGTTGTTGAACCCGGGGCGTTTGTGCCGACCCGATTTTGAGGAAAAGCCGGGCCGCCCCGCCTATTTGCAGGATTACGACCGGATCCTGTTTTCCGAACCGTTTCGCCGTCTTGCGCAAAAGACGCAGGTGCATCCGCTTCATTCCCATGACCACGTGCATCACCGGATGATCCACAGCATGGAAACCTCCAGCGTGGGGCGCTCCCTTGGCATTCAGGTGGGGCAGAAACTGGTTGAACGCGGCAGTCTGGCCGAAGGGCAGCAGCATGTGATGGCAGGCGTGGTGCAGGCGGCCTGTTTGGTGCATGACATCGGCAACCCGCCCTTTGGTCATTCTGGCGAGGACAGCATCGGCGAGTGGTTCGCGCGCCAGTTCGCCAGCGGCACCGGCCTTGCTGCCGGAGTGCCCGCCGAAGTGCGGCCCGAGTTCGAAGCATTCGAGGGTAACGCGCAGGGCTTTCGTATCGTTGCCCGGCTGGAGATGGGCCAGCGCGAAGGCGGCATGCGCCTGTCCTATGCGACCCTTGGGGCCTTTTCCAAATACCCTTGCACGGCAGAGGCCAAGGCGCTGTCCTTGGGGAATTACGTGGGCCTGAAGAAATTCGGCGTCTTCCAGTCTGAACGCGATCTATTCGCCGAGGCTGCAACGGCGCTGGGCCTGCCCTCGGACGGCACGGGAGCGGCGCAGGTCTGGCGGCGCCATCCACTTGCCTTCCTTGTCGAGGCGGCGGATGACATCTGCTACCGCATTCTGGATATCGAGGATGCCGCCACGGTGGGCGATCTGGACAGCGATCTGGTGGCGGGCATTCTGGAAGATATCACCGGCAAGGCGAACCATCCGGGCGATGCGGCGATGCCCCTGCGGGACCGCGTCGGAATGCTGCGAGCCATGGCCATCGGGGCCGCCATCGAAAGCGCGGTCGAGGCCTTCATGGCCAACTATGATGCCATCATGATGGGGGAGTTCAGCGATGGGCTGATGGAGGTGTCCACCAAGGCGGACGCCTTTGCCAAGCTGAAAGAAATTTCGAACGCCCGCATCTTTACCGCGCGGCGCAAGACCGAGCTGGAGATTTCGGGGCGTCAGGTGCTGCATGGGCTGCTGGATCACTTCAGCGGGCTCTATGAGGATCTGAAGGCCTGCGGCTGGAACGTCGAGGCGCTGAAGGCGCGGCATGGCTATTGGGCGAAACTGATCCGGGCCGTCGATCTGGACCTGCGCGGGGTAACGGATGAGTATACCGCGCTGCATTCGCTCGGCGATTTCGTCTCGGGCATGACGGATCGCTATGCGGTGAAGGTCCGCGACATGGTCGAAGGACGCATTTCGCAGGGCTGATCTAGGCTCCGGACCTCTAGTGATACAAAAAACCCGGCCAATGGCCGGGTTTTTCGTTTGATCTGACGAAAGAGTTTAGCCGATTGCGGCGGCTTTCACATCTTCGTCGATGTAGGGCAGATACTGTTCGAAGTTGTCTGCGAACATCTGAACCAGTTTGGCGGCCTGCTTGTCGTAGGCGTCCTGATCGTCCCAAGTGCGGCGCGGGTCCAGCAGAACTTCCGCAACGCCGGGCACGGCGACCGGCACGTCAAAGCCGAAGTTGCTGTCCTTGCGGAACTCGACCTCTGCCAGCGAGCCGTCCAGCGCGGCAGTCAGCAGGCCGCGGGTCGCCTTGATCGGCATCCGCGAACCGATGCCATAGGCACCACCGGTCCAGCCAGTGTTCACCAGCCAGCAGGTTGCGCCATGCTGGGCGATCTTGTCACGCAGCAGGTTGCCGTAGACCTCGGGGCGGCGCGGCATGAAGGGCGCGCCAAAGCAGGTGGAGAAGGTCGGCTCCGGCTCGGTCACGCCGCGCTCGGTGCCGGCCACCTTGGAGGTGAAGCCCGAAAGGAAGTGATACATCGCCTGCGCCGGGGTCAGACGTGCAATCGGAGGCAGCACACCGAAGGCATCGCAGGTCAGCATGATGATGTTCTTGGGGTGACCACCGCGGGCGGTGCTGGATGCGTTGGAGATATACTCCAGCGGATAGGCGCAGCGCATGTTGGCGGTCAGGCTGTCATCGTCGAAGTCGAGCTCAAAGGTTTCGGGATCGAAGACCATGTTCTCGATCACGGTGCCGAATTTCTCGGTGGTGGCGTAGATTTCCGGCTCTGCCTCGGGGTTCAGGTTAATGGTCTTGGCATAGCAGCCGCCTTCGAAGTTGAAGGTGCCGTTGTCGGCCCAGCCATGTTCGTCATCACCGATCAGCACGCGGTCGGGGTCGGCGGACAGGGTGGTCTTGCCTGTGCCGGACAGGCCAAAGAACACGGCGGCGTCGACCGGGTTGCCCTTGGCGTGGTTGGCCGAGCAGTGCATCGGCATGATGCCTTTTTCGGGCAGCAGGTAGTTCAGCAGGGTGAAGACCGATTTCTTGTTCTCGCCCGCGTATTCGGTGCCGCCGATCAGGATCAGCTTCTTGTCGAAGTTCAGCGCGATCACGGTTTCGCTGCGGCAGTTGTGCTTGGCCGGGTCAGCCTGGAAGCTGGGGCAGTTGATGATGGTGAAATCTGCCATGAACTCGTCCAGATCCTCGCGGTCCGGACGGCGCAGCAGGTGGCGGATGAACAGGCTGTGCCAGGCAAGTTCGGTCACCATGCGCACGTTGATCGCGTGGGCGGGGTCCGCACCGCCAACCAGATCCTGCACGAAGTAGTCGCGACCCTTCATGTGCTCCAGCATGTCGGCATAAAGCGCGTCGAAACCTTCGGGGCTCATCTCGGCGTTGTTTTCCCACCAGATGGTGTCTGCAACCGCTTCGGTCTTGACCACGTGCTTGTCCTTGGGGGAGCGACCGGTGAATTTGCCGGTGGTCACGAGAAAGGCGCCGCCGTTGCCCAGTGTGCCTTCATCCCGTTTCAGCGCCGCTTCGATCAGCGCGGGCTCCATCAGGTTGTAATGGACATTGCCCAGACCCTCGATACCTTGATCTTCGAGGCGGAATTGTGGGTTCACCCGTCCTGATGCCATGTGTTCTTTCTCCTGTGGCGGCTGCTTGAAGCCGCATACATCTAAAGCCGCGCCGTGGGGCAATTCACCGGTAGCGACACCGGTGAGCCGGGTCTTAACATGACGTTTTACACGGTGAACAGGACGCTTTGGCGCAGTTAGCGCCATCAAGTGAACGTTTAGCGCAACCATTTTTTTTGTCGCCAAAAGGAAGCGCTTTCTTCAGTGAGTGCTAAGACATTTTTGCCTTAATTGCGGCCCAAAGGTGCCGTGATTCGCCAATGGGGATTGATTCGCAGCCTGAGAAGGGCGATTAAGGAATGTAAAAAGCGAAAAGCTGAGCAGTGATTTAGGGGCGCATTCAATGTCAAAGATTGCTTTGGTGGACGACGACAGAAACATCCTGACTTCGGTGGCTATGACGCTGGAGGCAGAAGGGTTCGAGGTCGAAACCTACAACGACGGTCAGGCCGCCCTGGATGCTTTTAACAAGAAGCTTCCGGATATGGCCGTGCTGGACATCAAGATGCCGCGCATGGACGGCATGGATCTGCTGCAGCGTCTGCGGCAGAAATCGCAGATGCCGGTGATCTTCCTCACCTCCAAGGACGATGAGATCGACGAGGTTCTCGGTCTGCGCATGGGGGCGGATGACTACGTCAAGAAACCGTTTTCGCAACGCCTGCTGGTCGAACGCATCCGTGCCCTGCTGCGGCGCCAGGAAGCAATCAACGGCGACGCGGTAGAAGGCGCTGCGGTTACAGAGACCAAGGTCATGGAGCGCGGCAACCTACGTATGGACCCGCTGCGTCATGCGGTCAGCTGGAAGGGCAAGGATGTCTCGCTCACCGTGACCGAGTTCCTCCTGCTGCAGGCGCTGGCCCAGCGGCCCGGTTTCGTCAAAAGCCGCGATCAGCTGATGGATGTGGCCTATGACGATCAGGTCTATGTGGATGACCGCACCATCGATAGCCACATCAAACGCCTGCGCAAAAAGATGCGCAGCGCGGATTCCGACTTTGCGGCGATCGAGACGCTGTATGGGATCGGTTACCGCTACAACGAAGAGTAAGAGTCAGATCCGGTTTGGGGAGGCAGGGGGATATGCGCGATACCGGCAGCACACCGCCACCATCCGGTGAGGATGTGGTTCTGGGCGACGATTGGGTCGCTCCAGAGCAAACCGTGACGGAAGAGATGCAGGTGCGCCGGGCCAGCCGCGGGGTATTTTCGCTCAAAGGCTCGCCTTTGACACGGAAAATCATCACCTTCAACCTGATCGCACTGATCATCCTTGTCGCTGGGATTCTCTACCTTAACTCCTCGCGGCAGAGCCTGGTTCGCCAAAAGGCGGGCGCGCTAGTGTCCGAAGCAACCCTGATCGCAAATGTGTTCGAAGCTGAATTGCCTGCGGTGGGCGGCGTCAGCTTTGCCACCGGTGACGGCATCGATGCCGAGGGCACCCTGTCCGGCATCAGCCTGCGGGGCGGGGTCGAAGCCATGGTATTCGATGCTAGTGGCACCCTGATCGCCAGCGTCACAGGCGTTGCGCGCTCGGATGCGCTGAATGCTCTGAATGAAAATCAAAAGGGTAAAACTCTGATCTCCGACGGGCTGTCGGCGCTGTGGTCGGCGGCGGGCAGTGTGTTCAAATCCGGGGAAAACACCGCCGATGCGGGGCTTACGCTCGAGGCGCAATTGGGCCGGTTGGCGGAGCACACCCTTGGCGCCGGAGCAACAGTTGATACTGCTGTAGATACGAGGGGGGGTACGGTCTTCTCGGCGGCAGCCCCGATTCTTCACAACGGACAGGTCATCGGAGTGGTGGCCCTGGCCTCTCCCATCGGAGAAATCGACGCGCTGGTGCGTGGTGAGCGCGAGCGCGTGTTGCAGATGTTCGTCGTGGCGCTGCTGGTTTCCGTCGGGCTCAGCCTGGTTCTTGCCTCGACCATAGCCAATCCTCTTGCCGATCTGGCAGAGGCTGCGGAAAGCGGGCGCGACCGTGATGCCCGAAAAAGTCACCCCGGCCGGGTACGTATCCCGGACCTCTCTGCACGGCCTGACGAGATTGGTCGTCTCAGCCGGGCGCTGCGCGGAATGGTAAAAGCGCTCTACAGTCGCATCGATAGTAACGAACAATTTGCAGCTGATGTGGCACATGAGATCAAGAATCCCTTGGCGAGTCTGCAATCTGCAGTCGGGACCTTGCGGATGGTAAAGCGCGAAGACCAACGGGAGAAGCTTATGGAAGTGATCGAACACGACGTGCGCCGCCTTGACCGGCTGGTGAGCGATATCTCGAATGCTTCCCGACTGGATGCCGAACTGGTCAAGGAAGAAGAAGAAGAATTCGATCTCCTGACCATGCTGGGCAATCTCAACCAGTTCCTTGGCGAAGATGCCCGCTCCAAGGGGATCGACTATATCGCCGACTTGCCGCCGCAACCGATAATGCTTCAGGGACTTGAGGCACGTCTGGCGCAGGTGTTCGTCAACCTGATCACCAATGCGATTTCCTTTTGCGAGGACGGCGATGCGATCCGTGTCTGGGCGCGACGCCGGGCCAATCGGGTGCTGATTGTGGTCGAGGACACCGGCCCGGGCATTCCCGAACAGGCGCTATCGAACATTTTTAAACGCTTCTACTCACAGCGCCCGGAAGAGCATTTTGGCAATAACTCCGGCCTTGGACTGGCGATTTCAAAGCAGATCGTCGAAGCGCATGGCGGTGTGATCTGGGCCGAGAATATCCGCCCGACCGAAGCCGACATCACCTCTGAACCGCTAGGTGCGCGGTTTGTGGTCGGCCTGCCGGTGTGATCCTCTTGTGATGGTTCTGTGATGGTGCAGGACCTTAGCCATTGTATACATGCCTCCTGTGTAGCGCTTGACGGGCGTGGCCTCCTGATCCGGGGGGCTTCCGGCAGTGGGAAATCGGCGCTGTCCCTGCAACTGATGGCCTATGGAGCGCAGCTGGTCGCGGACGACCGGGTTTTGCTCACGCTTAATGATGGATCCGTCGTGGCGCGGCCGCCCAAGGCAACGGCAGGCCTGATCGAAGCGCGCGGTCTGGGCATCCTGCACGCGGAAAACACCGCTCAGGCGGCTGTCTGTGCCATTGTGGACTTGGACCGGCTTGCAGACGGGCGGCTTCCGGCCCAGTCTGCCGAAACGATTCTGGGGCTGGATCTTCCCGTGATACACCGCGTGGAGGCAACGCATTTCGCTCCAGCCCTGTTGCAGTATTTGAAATGTGGAGCCCTGAACCCTGATGCCTGACGTCGATCCCGATGCACAGCCGATCGTTCTGGTCACCGGTCCGTCCGGCGCCGGGCGCACGACGGCGATCAATGTGCTGGAGGATCTGGGGTTCGAGGCGATTGACAACCTGCCGCTGCGGCTGCTGCCGATCCTGATCGAGGCGGCAGGGGTGAGCGCGCCAATGGCGCTGGGGCTGGACAGCCGCAATCGGGATTTTGCGCCGGGTGCCCTTCTCGACATGATTGAAATGCTGGCGGCGCGGCAGGACGCCGAACTGACGGTTCTCTATCTGGATGCCCGCCCCGGCGTCCTGCTGCGGCGTTATTCGGAAACACGGCGCAGGCACCCACTGGCCCCGGCAGAAACGCCCGAGGTTGGCGTGGCGCGGGAGCAGGACCTGATGGCGCCAATTCGCGAACGCGCGGATATGCTGCTCGACACCTCTGAAATGAATGTGCACCAGCTGAAGGCCGAGATTGAACATTGGTTCGCGCCGGATGGGCGGTCGCTGGCCCTGTCCGTACAAAGTTTTTCCTACAAACGCGGTGTGCCGCGTAGCGTCGATCTGGTCTTTGATTGCCGGTTTCTGGCGAACCCCTATTGGGAAGAGGCACTGCGGTCGCTGAATGGCCGCGACGCTGCGGTTCAGGACTATGTGAAACAGGACCCGCTGTATGACGGGTTCATGGCGCGGGTGGTGGATATGGTACGGTTTTTGTTGCCCGCCTTTCGCAACGAAGGGAAATCGCATCTCTCCATCGCCTTTGGCTGTACCGGTGGGCAACATCGTTCGGTGACCCTGGCAGAAACCCTGGCTAAGACCCTTGCGGAAGACGGGCAGCAGGTGTCAATTAGACATCGCGAGCTGCAGCGCTAACAGCGGAACGGAGAGGCCGGGTTGATCGGGATTGTTATTGTCGCGCATGGGGGGCTGGCCAGAGAGTATCTGGCCGCCGTTGAGCATGTGGTTGGCGAGCAGCCGAACCTGCGTGCGATTACCATTGCGCCTGACGATGACCGTGACGACAAACAGCGCGAAATCTGTATTGCCGCCGACGATGTGGATACCGGCGATGGCGTTGTGATCGTTACAGACCTGTTTGGTGGCTCTCCGTCCAATCTCAGCCTACGGGCCTGTGCGCCCACGGATCGGCGCATCCTTTACGGTGCCAATCTTCCGATGCTGATCAAGCTGGCAAAATCCCGCCATTTGCCTGTTGCCGATGCCGTGCGCCAGGCGATGGAGGCGGGGCGCAAGTATATCAACTCGCAGAACATTAACCCCGCAGGGGAGTAAGACACTTCAATGGCAGTTAAAACGCTGAAGATCATAAATGAAAAAGGCCTGCATGCGCGTGCCTCCGCAAAGCTGGTCGAAGTGGTCGAAGGCTTTGATGCCACGGCTGAGGTTTCAAAGGACGGTCTGTCAGCTTCCGGCGACAGTATCATGGGGCTTTTGATGTTGGCAGCCTCGAAAGGAACGACTATTGACGTCGATACTTCGGGGCCGGACGCAGAGGCTCTGGCAGAGGCTTTAGAGGCTCTTGTCGCCGACAAATTCGGCGAAGGATACTGAAGGGCACAAGCACCTGTGGAAGACGGGAAGGGCAAAGTGGCGGATACGGCGCATGACCATGACGGCGGCCTGAAGGCAGAGTCGGAGACGGGCGAGGTCTATGACCGGCGCACCCTGACCTATGCCAATTCCTTTGACGACCGCTGGACCTCGCTTGCCATCCGCGCCATCGAATGGTTCACCGGCAAGCTGACCATTCTGCGCATGGTCAAGAAGTTCGAAAAGCAGAACGCCCAGTACCGCGGCCAGAAATTCTGGCGCGGCGCGTTGAACGTGATGGGGATCGATCTGCTTACGCCCGAAGAGCAGATCCGCAACATTCCCGCCGAAGGTCCGGTTGTGATCGTGGCGAACCACCCGCACGGAATGGTCGATGGCATGATCTTTGCTGACCTGATTGGTCGCATCCGGCTTGATTACCGAATTCTGACGCGCTCGGTCTTGACGGGGCTTGATGAGGCGGCGACCTCCTTTATGATCCCGGTGCCGTTCCCCCATGACCCTGAAGCGCAGCGCAAGATGGTGGAAATGCGAGCCAAGACCATGGCCCATTTGAAGGAAGGCGGCGTTGTGGCGCTGTTCCCCTCGGGTGTGGTGATGTCGTCGGACAGCTGGTTTGGCCCTGCTATCGAGCAGGAGTGGAACGTGTTCACCGCGCAGCTGATCCGCCGTTCTGGCGCGCGTGTGGTTCCGATCTTCTTCCCGGGGTCGAATTCGCGCTGGTATCAGATCGCCTGCCGGATCTCTCCGATCCTGCGTCAGGGGCTGCTGCTGCATGAAATCGTGCGCTCCTGCAACAAGCCGCAGGCGCCGGTGGTCGGAGAGCCGCTGACGGATGCGCAGATGGAACGGCTGCACAGCGATCCGCGCGGCTTCATGGCTTGGCTGCGAGAGCATACCCTGTCGCTGGGCAGTAAAACTCCGACTGACGACAAGTAATCCGCTTTCTGCATTGATGGATGCGCTACAGGACGCGCTGCAGCGGCTTGACCGCTGCGGGGCAGGCCCTTGGATAGGGCCGTCGCCGCAGCAGTCTGTAAAGCCCGGTGATCAGCGCGTCGGAACCGGCGTTTCCCCGCGATAGTCATAGAACCCACGCTGTGTCTTGCGGCCCAGCCAGCCGGCTTCGACATATTTGGTCAGCAGCGGGCAGGGGCGGTATTTGGTGTCGGCCAGCCCGTCGTGCAGCACGTTCATGATGGCAAGACAGGTGTCCAGGCCGATGAAGTCTGCCAGTTCCAGCGGCCCCATCGGATGGTTGGCGCCCAGCTTCATCGATTCGTCGATGGATTTCACCGACCCAACCCCTTCATAGAGGGTGTAGACGGCTTCGTTGATCATCGGCATCAGGATCCGGTTGACGATGAAGGCGGGGAAATCTTCGGCGCTGGCGGCGGTCTTGCCCAGACGCTCCACCACGGTCTGACATGCCGTGAAGGTCTCCTCGTCGGTGGCAATACCGCGGATCAATTCGACCAGCTGCATCACTGGCACCGGGTTCATGAAGTGGAAGCCCATGAAACGTTCAGGGCGGTCGGTGCGACTCGCCAGACGGGTGATCGAGATAGACGAGGTGTTCGAGGTGAGAATCGTATGCGGCTGCAGATGCGGTTGCAGATCTTCAAAGATCGCCTGCTTGATGGTTTCACGCTCGGTTGCCGCTTCGATGACCAGATCGGTGGCCCCGATATCGGGCAGAGCCAGCGTCGGAGTGATGCGCGCAAGGGCCGCATTCATGTCCTCTTCGCTGATCTTGCCGCGACTGGCCTGCCGGGCCAGGTTCTTCTGGATCGCACTCATGGCGCCATCCAATGCGGTCTGATTTACATCATTGATAACAACGTCATAACCCGCAACCGCCATGACATGGGCAATGCCGTTGCCCATCTGTCCCGCTCCGATTACGCCGATTTTTTTGACTTCCATGCCGATGGCTCCCTGGCTGCCTGCCGGGTGATCTTATCGGTCGTTTCGGGGGGGGCACAAGGCTGGCGCAGGGGTATTTTAACCAAATTTGAGCTTTAGGAAATTTGCAAGTTTTCAGGCTCAAAGTGAGTATCGGGTGAAAAATTGGTGGGACTATGAGTTACGAACTCCAAAGCGTTTCGACGCTTTCGGGTGGAACATGTTGCTATGCAGGCTCAAGGCTGCAGGTACGTGGACCCGAACGCGACTTGAATGAACCTTATATCGCATTTCTGGGCGGAACAGAGGTGTTTGGTCGCTTTGTGGCTGAGCCGTTTCCCGCCGTCGCCGAATCCCTGCTGGATGTTCCTTGCGTCAACCTTGGCGGTGTGAACGCGGGGCTGGACAGTTTCATGAGCGATGACAGCCTTATGAAGGTGGCCAAGGCATCAGATATCGCCGTCTTCCAGCTTCTGGGCGCCCAGAACCTTTCGAACAAATATTACCGGGTACATCCGCGCCGGAATGACCGGTTCCTGCAAGCCCGCCCTGAACTGAAGGCCCTTTATCCGGAAGTGGATTTCACGGAGTTTCATTTCAACAAGCATCTGCTGACCGAGCTCAAAAACGTCTCTGAGGAGCGGTTTGAAACCCTCTGCCTGCATCTGCAATCTGTGTGGGTCAGTCGCATGGGTGATCTCATCACTGCGATGGACGGACGGTTGGTGCTGCTGTGGCTGCGCTATAATCTGGGTGGTGTGGGAATGTTCGGACGTGAACCGGTCCTCGTTGATCAGGCGATGGTCGATTCTCTGAGGCCTTTGGTCAAAGGGGTGGTAGAGCTCCCCGTTGCCACCGCAGGGTTGGCGAATGACGTCATGGGCATGGACATGGGGCCGCTCGACCTGCCGACGGCGCGCCATATGCTGGGGCCGAAGGAACACAACCGGATTGGATGCGCCACGGCTGAGAAGCTGCAGGGTATCCTGGGGCAGCGCAAAGCAGCGGGCTGACCCGCATGTGATAGCTGCCGGTCAGTAGGGTGGCCGACCTGCTGCCTGGTTTTCGAAGTATACAGAACGCAAAAGGCCCGCATCGGATGCGGGCCTTTTTCGATGACATGTGGCTCTGTGTGGCCCGGCGTGTGCCGGGCCGGAGCCAGGGCTCTAGCCCAGTTTTTCGGTGAGTTCGGGGACGGCCTGGAACAGGTCTGCCACGAGGCCATAATCGGCAACCTGGAAGATCGGTGCCTCTTCGTCCTTGTTGATGGCGACGATGATCTTCGAATCCTTCATGCCCGCCAGGTGCTGGATCGCGCCGGAGATGCCGACCGCGACATAGAGCTCGGGGGCGACGACCTTGCCGGTCTGGCCCACCTGCCAGTCGTTCGGCGCATAGCCGGAATCGA